>DASXUA010000182.1:0-8872 GCA_036505095.1 Phycisphaerae bacterium | reverse complement strand
GGCTCGGCGGGAGTCCGCCCCGCCGCGGCGTGTCTGCGACACGGCCGATCTGCGACGTCGCCCTCACTCGGTAATGCTCCGGTTCCGAACCGTGCTGTTCGGGGCGGCAGCCATCGGAATCTGTGCCGGGCTGGTTGGGATCGAAGACTTCGGAACGGCTGCGCTGCTCGCCGCCGTCGGCGGGCTGATGCTGCTGGCGGGCGGCGCGCGGCTCGCCCATCTGGCCTTGTTGGCACTTCCCGGCTTGGCGGCGTTTGCCTACCTCTTGATCGCCAAACCATACCGGCTCGAACGGCTCACCGCCTTCCGCAACATCTGGGCCGATCCACGCGGGCAGGGATACCACGCGATTCAGTCGCTGGCGACGATTGCTTCGGGCGGCTGGTTCGGACGCGGGTTGGGAAACGGCGTCCAAAAGTTCGGCTACCTGCCTGAGGCGCGCACCGACTTCATCTTCTCGGTGATCTGCGAAGAAACCGGGCTGTTCGGGGCCTTCGTCGTGATGCTGCTGTTCGCCGGACTGGTGTGGCTGGGCATCGCGTGTGTACGGGCGGCGCCGACGGCGCTCGGACGCCTGCTGGCATTGGGAATCACGCTGCTGATCGGCTTGCAGGCGGCGATGAACGTCGCGGTAGTGACGGTCGCGGCGCCGACCAAAGGGATTGCGCTGCCGCTGGTATCGGCCGGCGGCTCGGGAATTCTGTTCCTGGGGGCCGCGATCGGTCTAGCGGCTTCGGTTGCGTACCACGCATCGTCGCCCGCCGCGGCGGGCGACACGGATTGCGGATTGCGAAATGCGAATTGCGGATTGGACAATCCGCAGTCCGCAATCCGCAATCCGCAATCCGCGGGAGCCATGGCATGAATGGCAGGGGAGCACCAACCATTGCGTTCGCTGGCGGCGGAACCGCCGGTCACCTCTATCCGGCGTTGGCCGTCGCCGAGGCGCTGCGCGGTGAGATCCCGGACATCAGGATCGTATTCTTCACGACCTCGCGTCCGATCGACGATGCCGTTCTGGGAGGGCGAGGCTCTTGCCGAGCCAGCCCGTCCGCTGAAGCCCAGAAAGAGCGAATCATCTCACTTCCGCAGCCGGTCAGCTCGTGGCGCAAGGCGCCGTGGACTTGGCCGCGATTCGTCCGGGATTGGCGGGCATCGATGCGGCTGTGCCGCGCCGGCTTACGCGCGTACCGGCCGATAATGGTGATCGGGTCCGGCGGGTACGCCAGCATGCCGCCTCTGTTCGCCGCGCGCGAATTAGGCATTCCGACCGCGCTGCTGAATCCCGATGCCATTCCGGGCCGGGCGAACCGGCACCTGGGACCACAGGCCGATCTGATCTTCGCCCAATGGGAGGACACACGCCGGTACTTCCCGCGGCACAGGGGATTCTGTGAAACGGGCTGCCCGGTCCGTCCGGAGTTCCGGATGGCCGATCACCAACGTGGCTTGGCGCGGTTCGGACTCGATTCCGCGCGCCGGACGCTCGTCGTCACGGGGGCCTCACAGGGGGCACGAACGATTAATGACGCCGTTCTGGCGATGATCCGCGAAATCGTTGGTATGGCGGAGTGGCAGGTCCTGCACCTGACGGGCAAGGCAGACGCGCACCGGGTACTGACGGCATATCGCGGCGCGCTCGGGCCCGATGCCGTGGCCGGTCACAGCGCGCCGGAAGACGTGCTATCGGTCCCCCATCTCGCGCAAAAAGGCGCGAGGGATGGGGAACCCGTGCCGGGACCCGCGGTGGTGCGGGTTGTGCCCTATACCGAGCACATGGCCGATGCGTTGGCGGCCGCCGACCTGGTGATCGCGCGCGCGGGGGCGTCAACATTGGCGGAACTGACGGCCCTCGGTCGGGCATCGATCCTGATGCCGTACCCGTTTGGTCGTGATCAGCACCAATTGGTGAATGCGCGGGTTCTCGTGCGGGCGGGCGCCGCGCGGCTGGTGCGCGATCGAATACATACGGCCGCCAACGTGGCAGCATTGCGAACCGTGCTGCTGCCGCTGCTGAACGACCGCTTCGCCCTGGAGCGCATGTCAGCCGCCGCACGCCGCAGCGGCACGGCCGACGCGGCCAGAGATATTGCCGAAAGGGTGCTGGAATGTGCGTGCGGCGGCGCGC
Source organism: Phycisphaerae bacterium (assembly GCA_036505095.1). Classification (GTDB taxonomy): domain Bacteria; phylum Planctomycetota; class Phycisphaerae; order UBA1845; family UBA1845; genus DASXUA01. Next base: position 6,744 of record DASXUA010000182.1, on the reverse strand, counting down.
ATGTAGCCCCCGGTGCTTCGCCGAATGCAGTGCGGCGGTCCGCCGCGCGTGCAGGCGGGACGCCTGCACCACAAACGGGCGAGATGCGGCGCGCACCGGCCGGCAGCCTGGCGTTGGGAGCCGCGGCCATCCCGGAGCGCGATTGAATGAAGAAAAATGCGCGCGCGTTCCGATATCGAGCGAGTCCGGACGGTGAGCGGAGGAGTTCGGCCCGCAACCGGCCGTCCGGCAAGGATTTGCTCGCGAGGCGCGGGTGGGACACCCGCACAGCCTTCGTCTCTTCATCACTGACAGAGCCCCCCCACGCCGGTGGAGGGTGTCGTCGCATCGATCAGTGACGGCGCGCGGAGCACACCCCCGGCTTCGCAGCCGGGGTTCTGACGTGCATGGGGGCAGCAGCGCGGTCGCCTGAGCGGCGCGTGCGGGCGGGGCATTATGGCGCGGTTCGACAGGTCACTTGCGGGGCGGCGAATTCATCTGATCGGTATCGGCGGTTGCGGGATGTGCGGCGCGGCCGCCATTCTGCTGCGCGGTGGGGCGCGCGTCTCCGGCTCCGATCTGCGCGCCTTCAAACGGCTCAGCGAGCTGAACGCCGCTGGAGCCGCCGTGTACGTCGGGCACTCGGCTGACCAGGTGCAGCCCGGCACGGAATTGGTCGTGATGAGCGCCGCGGTTCCGACGGACAACGTCGAGTTGCGCCGGGCGCGCGACTTGGGCGTCCCCATCATCAAGTATGCCGAGCTGCTCAACCTGATCATGCAGCAGCGCATCGGCGTGGCTATCGCCGGCACGCACGGCAAGAGCACGACCACGGCCATGACCGCGCACCTGTTCCGCGCCGGCGGCCTGGACCCGTCGTTCGTGGTGGGTGCGAACTCGCGGCAGCTCGGTGGCAGCTCGGGCGTGGGAGGTGGTCCACACTTCATCGTCGAAGCCTGCGAATACGATCGCAGCTTCCTGAACCTGCACCCGCAGATGGCCGCCATCCTGAACATTGAGGCCGACCACCTCGATTGCTATCGCGATCTGGACGAGATCGTGGCGGCGTTCGCGCAGTTTGCGGCCGACGTCCCGCTGGAGGGGCTGGTCATCGCCAACCATGATGATCCGCGTATTCGCGTGGCGCTGTCCGGCGGACAGGCCCCCCGGATCGAGACCTTCAGTCTTGACGGGCCGCTCGCCAGAATTCGCGGTTCCGACCCGGCTTGGCGGGCGCGGGTGCGCTCGGCCGATGATGGGTTCTATTCATTTGATATCCTCTATGGCGGAGCGGCCCTGCTGAGCACGCGCCTGGGCGTAGCCGGTCGGCACAACGTCGGCAATGCGCTGGCGGCCGCAGCGCTGGCCTTTCACGGCGGAGTCGCTCCCGATCAGATCGCCGAAGCCCTGGCCACCTTCGAAGGCGTGGACCGGCGCATGTCGCTGCGCGGGCAGGGTAGCGGCGTAACCATCGTGGACGACTATGCCCATCACCCCACCGAAATCCGGGCCACCCTGAACGCGATCCGCGATCGCTTTGGACCGAAGCGCACCTGGGTGGTCTTTCAGCCGCACCAGCATTCGCGCACGCGGCACCTGATGGCCGATTTCGCGTCCAGCTTCTCGCAGGCCGACGTGGTGATCGTGCCGGACATTTACGGCGTGCGGGACACCGAGATCGATCGGGTCCAGGTGCGCTCGCATGAGTTGGTCTCGCTGATCCATGCGCAAGGCAAGGATGCCCGTTACCTGCCGAGCTTCGACGACGTGACCCAGCATCTGGCGGAAAACATGCTCGACGGCGACCTGGTGGTCACGATGGGCGCCGGCGATATCTGGAAGGTGGCCGATGTACTCGCGGAGCGTGTTCGACACAGCGGATAGCAACGTCGCCGGGCGAATCCGCAAGGATGCGCCCCTGGCGAATCTGACCTGGTTTCAACTGGGCGGGCCGGCGCGCTATCTGACTTCACCGCGCACCGTCGAGGAGTTGGCCTGGACGTGGCGCCGCGCGCGAGATGCCGGCGTGCCGGTGAAGATGCTGGGCGGCGGAGCGAACGTGCTCATCAGCGATGCCGGCTTCGATGGCCTCGTGATTCGGCTGAACGATCCGACTTTCCGGCAAATCGAATACGACGACCCCGACGGCCGACCATCGGGCCGCGTCATCGCTGGGGGCGGTGTCGATCTGATGCGGCTGAGTCGCGATTGTTCACGGCGCGGCCTGTCCGGGCTGGAATGCATGGGCGGCATCCCCGGTACGGTTGGCGGCGCGGTTTGCATGAACGCCGGCGGCCGCTGGGGCCAGTTCGGCGACGTCGTGCGCCGCGTGGACCTGCTGACGCCTGAGGGTGAAGTTCGCTCGGCGGAGGCGGCCGATCTGCACCTCGGTTACCGGCATGCGGAGTTGGGCGGCGCGATCGTTCTGGCGGTCGAACTCATGCTCACGCCCGACGACCCCCAGCGCGTCAGCGAGCGGTTCCGTGAGATCTGGCGCTGCAAGAAGGACTCGCAGCCGCTGGCGGACAAGAGCGCCGGGTGCATTTTCAAGAACCCGGCCAACGGTTCACCGGCCGGCGCGCTCATTGACGCCGCTGGCTTGAAGGGTGCGCGCAACGGCGGCGCGTATGTCTCAGCGCGCCACGCGAATTTCATCGTGGCCGATCACTACGCCAAGGCCAGCCATGTCATGGGGCTGATTGACCACGTGCGCGACGAGGTGGCGCGGTGCTTCGGCGTGGATTTGGAGCTCGAGATTGATTTGTGGAGTTAACCGCCGCGGCGGTTCTTAGACGGCAACTGATTGGTTCTTGATTCAGGAGGGCCAGAACTGTGCCAGCAGCGAGTAGCGTAGCCGCGCTGATTGACGACGAACTCATTGCAGCTTCCAAGAAGCTGACCGCGCTGGACATTACCGTCCTGCATGGCGGCGCGGGCCCGGAGCGCGAGGTGAGCCTGGTCAGCGGCCGGGCGGTTGCCGATGCACTGCGCCGCCGGGGACACCACGTGTCGCTGCGCGACATCACGCCGGCGAACATCAGTGCGCTCGACATCCCGGCCGACTGCGTGTTCATCGCGCTGCACGGCACCTTTGGCGAGGACGGCACCCTCCAGCGGCTCCTGGAAGCGCGCGGCGTACGCTACTGCGGAAGTGGGCCATCAGCCTCGGAACTGGCGATGAACAAAGTCGCTGCCAAGCGGCGCTTCGTCGAGGCCCACGTTCCTACGCCCCGTTTTGACGTGGTCAAGGCGCACCGGATCGAACATGTGACGGCCGCGGGTGGCTGGCCGCTGCCGGCGGTGGTCAAGCCGGTTGCCTCCGGCAGCAGCGTCGACACCTTCATCGTGCGCGACGCGGCCGCCTTCGACCGCGCCCTCAAGCGCGTGATCGGCACCTACGGCGAGGCGCTGGTCGAAGACTACATCCGCGGACCGGAATTGACGGTCGGCATCGTCGGACGGCGCGTGCTGCCCGCCTGTCAAATCCGCACCCAGCGCGAGTTTTATGATTATCACGCCAAGTACGTGGACGACGACACGGAGTACCTGTTCGACCTCGATCTGCCAGCCGAGCTGCTGGAGCAGATCGCTGAAATGAGCTTGCAGGCCTTCGACGCGCTGGGCTGCCGCGACTTCGGCCGCGTCGACTGGATGGTCGATGCGGCCGCGATGCAGCCGTATGTTTTGGAGATCAATACGATCCCGGGTTTCACCAGCCATTCGTTGTTGCCGAAGGCCGCGGCGCGCGTCGGATTATCTTTCGATGACCTCTGCGAACGCATTGTCGGGTTGGCTCAGGCGAGTGAGCCCCGTGGCACACCGCGGCGCGCCGACGCTCGGCAGGATCTGCGACCGCGCCCTCCCAAAGGTTCGTGAAACCGCGTCTGGAGCGAAAGCTTGTCCAAACGTGCAGAGCGAAAGGCGCGCAAGTCTGCCGCCCAGCCCAGTCGCGCGGGACGGGTCTGGTGGTGGCGCTCGGCGCTGATTGCGGTTGGACTGGCGCTTACGGCCGGCCTGATGCTGGGGGCACGTCGCCTTGAGGAGCAGGTCCACTCCGAAATCGCACTGCGGCAGCGGCCGCAGTTTCATCTCAGCGGCGCGCCGCCGGGACTCGATGAACGCATTTCCGATCAGCTCAACGCCATGGACGAGTTGATTTGGATCGATCCGCAACTCTGCCGGCGCATCTGTGATGTGCTGGCGGGGAATGCCTGGGTGAAGCGCGTGCGCTCGGTGCGCAAGACAAGCGTGCCGAACGTGGAAATCTCCTGTGACTATCGCACGCCCGCTGCCATGGTCGAAGGCCGCGGCGATTTTTACCTCGTCGATGCGGACCGCGTGCGGCTGCCCGGTCACTATGGTCATCACCCGTCGCTGCTCGTGATTCGGGGCGTGGCGGGTTCGCCGCCGGCCGCCGGCGAGGTGTGGACCGCGCCTGAACTCACCGCCGGCCTGGCGATGATCAAGTCGCTCGAGGCCGAGCCGTACCGCAAGCAGATCATGGGCGTTGTGTTACGGAACTATCGCGGCCGCGAAGATCGGCGTGCTCCGCAAATCGAGCTGATGACCGATCGGCCAGACGGCCGAATTATCTGGGGCTCCGCCCCCGGCGAGGAGGTCGAAGAGAATTCGGCGGCCCAGAAACTGTCGATCCTGCGGGCCAACTTCGCCAGCAAGGGAAGGGCCGACGCCGGACTGCGCGCTATCGATATTTCCACGCTGCCCGGCCGCTACACCACCCCTGGGTAGCGTCTTCGCGTGCCACCGAGTTGCCGAAGCCGGGATCGGCACGTAAAATGATGCAATATTGGCGGGGGAATAGCGAAGACCGAAAGGCGTGAGACGGGCGCGACGCCCGCCTCCCGCGAGGGCGTCCGCGATGAATCAGTATTCGGAAATCCTGGAGCAGTTCAGGGGCTTCGTCGAGCAGCATGTCCCGGCGGACATGCTGCCGAACGGGTCGCAGCTTGTGGCCGGCGCGATTGCGCTGGTGGGAGCCGGCGTGTTGTTGAGCGTGCTGGGTGCCCGAATGGCGCGCAGCGCGCTGGCGCTGGTCGCGCTGCTCGGCGGAGTCGCCGGGGGATTTCGGCTTTCCGCGCACCTGGGCTGGGACGGGCGCGCCCAGGTCCTGCTGATTGTGGCTACCGCGCTGGGGGCGGCGCTGGTGGGGTACTACGTCTACCGCATCTGGGTGGGGGCGATCGTGGCTGCGCTGTTTGCGGTCGGAGGCGCGCTGGCGTTCAATCACGCGCGACTGCTGCCGGCTCTGGCGAACTTCGATCATCCCGCTTATGTGGCCACGCGCGCCGGCGCCGGCAAGTTTGCCGTCCCGGAGGCGGCCGCGCAGAGCGACGACGACCGCTGCCAGGTTTGCCAATGGGTCGGCGATTTCGTGAGTGACCTGAAAGCGCGCGATCCGGGCGTCGTCCAAAGCGTCACGATCGCCGCCCTTACCTGGGGCTGCGTCGGTCTGCTGCTGGGAGTTCTGCTGACGCGCATGATGCTGGTGCTGTGCACCTCGGCCATCGGAACGGCACTCTTCGCGGGCGGCGCGGCGCTGCTGGCGCAGCAGTTGCGGCCGAACGATTATGCGCACGCCATGAGTCGTCCGGGCACCTTGGGACTGGCGATCGGCGCATGCTTCCTGGCTTCGGTGATCCTGCAGATGCTACTGACGCGCCGCGCGCCCGCGCGCCCGACGCCGGCCACGTCACAATAACGCGGCTCACGTTATCGGTGTCACGTCCTTACGCGCTTGGCGGGAGATCAAATGCCATCATCAACTCTGAGCTGAATACCGGAAACTTGATCTGACAGCGAAAACCGCGCAGCGCGCCCGGGTCCAATCGCCGTTGCTCGCAAATGTACTTGAGCATGTCGAGATAGACCGGGTTCTCGGCCGAGCGGAATTTGGCCACTCCCCGGCCCAGGGGCTGAATCGACTCGATCATATCTAGGCGGTCCACGTCGCGCCCGGGGTCGTTGGGGTCAGAGACGCTGCCGGGAATCGCGCGGTACAGATGTAGCGTCGGTTGCTGCCCGGGGTACACGTCATCGTGCAGCGGCACGTCGAAAATCCCTATCCGCGACGGCGTGGCGAACCCCACGGCCATGGTGGTCTTGCGCGGCGCCTCGCCGGACGCCCGGTGCAATTCTCTCTTGCCTTCGAGCAGGGTCACGTGCACCAGATCGACGGCCGATTGCACGCCCACCTCATCACCGCTGAGTGTGTATTGCGTGCGGCCACGCAGATGCGTGACCTGCAGCTCTGGCAGCGGCTTGGTGCAGAATGGTTCCAGCAACAACCCTTCGAGTCCTTCGACCGGCTCACCGAAGATCGTCAGCATTGGCCCCGATGTGTGGATCATGTCGTAGTTCACGATCAAGCCCGGCCGGACTCGCCGTAGCCCGCGCGTGAACACGGTCCACACCTGATCCGCCCGTCCAGGCACTTTCGGACTGGGGTAGAACATCGCTGTGCAGTGCAGCATCTCACAAGCCGTCCCCATGATCTGACTGATTCCGCGAAACACTCGTGGCACTCGATGGCCACCGCCAACGGAACGCCGGCGTCAATCACCTCGGGCATGTGGGTCCATAACGGCGAACTGATCACCAACGGCCGTGTGGAGTATTCGGGCGGCATTGTCTCCAATTGGCGCCGCTGGTCGCCGGCGCTGGGTGACCTGAATGGCGACGGAGCCGTGAGCCTGTCCGACGTCGCGCAACTTACCGGTTGCCTGGACGGGCCTGGCGCGGGCTTGG
>DASXUA010000181.1:0-15826 GCA_036505095.1 Phycisphaerae bacterium | reverse complement strand
CCGCATTTCGAGCACACGCCGTTCTTGCAGCCCTTGCACTGGCTCAGACGTTTGGCGAGTTGATCGAGGATGCTGCGCGAGCGGCACAGCCCGTCGCATTTGCTCAGCTTGCTGGCGTTCTTCCCCGTGCATTGCGAGAGCCGCTTGAGCGCCTTGGACAGCTCTTCGCGATTCATGCGGCTGGCGGCACCGGCCGCGTTGCGGCAACACTCACTCAACTCGTCATCGCCGGCGAGCTCGCGCGACAGATTCTCCAAATCGCTGGCCGCCGCCTCGAAGTCCTCGGCGCTCATGGCGAGCTGATTCTCCTTAAGCTGCTGCGCTACCGCCTCCAACTCGGCCGCCGCCGCCTGATAATCGCCGGCCTTCAGCAGCATCGCGAAACGCGCCAGCGCGGCGCTGGAGCGCAGCGCCTGTGCGGCCTGCCGCATGGAAACGTCGTGCGACCCAAGCGCTTGAGCCTTCTTTTCCAGCTCCGAACGCAGCTTGGCGATCTCAGCCAGCGCTTCCTTCTTGTCCGGCTGCTGCTTGAGCAGATCCGCGAGCTTTTGCAGTTGCTCCGCCAGCTCGCGCTCCTCGGGCGTTTGCGGCGGCGGCAGCTCCTTCAGCTCATCTTCGAGCTGTCGATGCAGCGCCTGCCATTCATCGGGCGCCACCTCCGGCTCGTGCGAGGCCTGGGCCACCTGCCGCGGTCCAGGCGCCAGCCAGAGCAGCGCGATCAGCGCTGCGGCCGGAGCCGGCAGCCATTTCAGTTCGCGCGCGGCGCGCAGCGGGATGGCCGCTTTCTCACCCACGCGCGCGACCGTCTCCAGTGCGTCATTCAGCAGAAGCTGCGCGCGCGCCGGACGGTGATGTCCGCTCAATTGCAGCGCGCTGGCGAAACGATCTTCGCCCGCGGCCGCATGATCCAGAGCGCGCGCGACGTGCAGGTTATCGACGCGCCGCAACATTCCCACGAGCGCGCCCAGGAGCGCGCCGGCCGGAATGAGTCCCGGGCTGATCCACAGCGCCGCCCGCGACCACGGCGCCTGCGCGAGTGCGGCCACCAGCGCCGTCATGACCGCCAGCACGCACGCGTAGAACGCGCCGCGCCCGCCCAGCAGCAGCGCATCACGCAGCCGCTGCCGCATGCGCAAGCGATCGAGCCGGCTTTCCAGCGAATCTTGCAATGGATCGTGCTTACTCATGGATTACCTCCCGGGCGGCGGATGCCAGGGCGTGCTGCGGTGTCCGCCACAGCGCCAGCCGCAGGATCTGCAAGGCGCGTTCGCTCGCCCCGGCTTTCGCGCCCGATAACCCCGCGCGGTACAACTGTTCAGGCGACAGCTCGGCACCCTGAATCAAAGCTGATTCATAGAGCCGCCACGCATCATCGTACCTTCCCAACTCGAAAAGGTAACGCGCTTCCTTCTGACTATATGGATCGAACCCGGGATTGAGCTGCCGGGCGCGGGCCAGGCCGTCCAGCGCCCTGGCGAATTCCGGTCCATAGGCCTTGGATTCATACAGATTTACGAGTTCCGCAGCCGGCACCGGGTCCGCTTGATCGGCCCTGGCCGCGGTAAGCCAGAACTTCTCGACCTCTTCAGCCACTTTGCGGGCCGCCTCTTGCTGACCGGCCTGCGCGAGCCAGCCGGCCTTTTCGGCAAGCATCCGCGCCCGCTCCCGCGGCTGCATGCGCGCAGCTTCCGCGGCCAGTTCCGAATCCAACAGGCGGGCCGCATGTGCGAAAAGCCGGCAGTCGGCATACGCGCCGGCGATGCGCCGCAGCGTCAGATCGCTCTCTTCGACATCCGGAGTGTACGGCACGCCGAGCGACAGCGCCAGGGACGACATCGTAGTCACATGACTCATGTCGATCGGCGCGGCCCTGCGCATCTGCTGGAAGAACGGCCCCGACGACCACAAGGCCTGCGGATATCGGCTGCTGGCCGCATCCAGCCCGTCGACCAGCCGCTCTTCCAACCGTGCCGGGTTGTCCCGTTCGCGCCGGCAGCGCGCCAGCAGTTCGTGCTCCAGCGTCTCGGCCGCCGAGTCTTCGCCGCGCAAGCGCAGCAGCACCAGGCGCGCGACCTGAACGTCATTTTCCATCGAGGAGTTCAGCTTGAGCACGGCATCCAGAATTCGCTCGGCGCGCTCCCGCTCGCGAACCTCGAAACACGCCGCCAGATATGCCCCGAGCCGCGGCGAGCGGATGAGTGATTCAAAGTCCAGAACGCGATCAAGCAGCTCGATGATCCGCTGCGGTTGCTGAGTTTGACGATAAAACTCGATGGCCTGACTGACCGTGTGGCCCTCCGCGAATCCCGGGCCCAGCGTCTGCGTGAGGGCTGTAAGTTGAGCCTCAATCTCCCGGTCGGCACAGGCCCATTCCAGCAGACCGCCCGCGCGCGGCTTCGACTTTTCAACGTGCTGCGGATCTTCCTCATCGTCCGGTGCTGGGAACTTGATGTGCAAAGCGCCGCGCAGACGATTGCGTTCCTGCCAGTCGGCCCCGCGGTACCAGCTCCAGCGGAAATCGTCCAAAGTACCGAAGTTGGGGGCATCGCCGGCGCGCAGCTCCAGCAGGGAGGCATCGGCCGCTCGCCGGCGCCAGCGCTGCGCCTCGTCGGTTCGGCCCGCCGCGGCGAGCGCGTCGGCCAGCGCGCTCCACTCGGTGGCGGGCACGCGTGATCCGAGCTGCGCGAAATCGGCCAGCAGCGGCGCGAACAGGTGGTGACGCCCGAGAGCAGCGCGCGCTGCATGCGGCCCGTCACGGTCAAACATGCCCGCCTGCTGGCCATTCCAGTTCTGCGGATACGCGTATCGCACGGCTCCATAGCCGCTCGTGTAATAGCTGTAACCGCGCCGCGAATCGGGCGCGTCTTTGTATTGCTTGGCTTCCTCATGCGCGGCGCAGGACTCGAGTAGTGCCGCCGCGCGCTCGGCCTGGCCGGCCCATACCAGCAAATCCGGCTGTCTGCGAGCATAGGCCTGCCAGATGGCATAATGCTTGGTGTTCGTGGAATCGGCTGATTCGCTGCCGAAGAACTGCTGAATCATCGACGAGAACGACAGGCTCGCGCCAAGTGCCGCAGTAGTATTGAGGGCACCCGATTTCATCTGCTCGATATAGGCGCGGGCCTGCTCGCCCAGAGGCCCGCGACGCGGCGCGTGCCAGACCTCCTGTTGGCGCGTCTGGAGCCAGGTCAGGAGTTGTTCGCCGGCGCTGGCGGCCAGCGCAGCGTCGCCGCTCATCTCGGCGCTGAAGATCAAGCCGCGGCGGGCATTCACGTTGTCCGGCTGTTCGGCCACCAGCTTCTCGAACGCGGCTTTGCCGGCCGCAGCGCCGTCCGCCGCCATCGGGATCATCGGGCCGTCTTCTGGCCGCGACGGTTCGCCCGGCAGGTTTTGACGCGCGCTCCTGGCGGCCTGCACCGACGCGACCAGTTCACGATAAGCCGGATGCTCGGCCGTCAGTACCTCGGGCTTGTCCCAGAGGCGTTGCAAGGAAAGAACGATCGCATCGCTCCATTTTCCCACCAACTCGTAGAGCCGGATCAGCAGCAGGCAACCACTGTCGTCCAAAACGCCACGGTCATATTCCTTCTTCAGGTAAGCGATCAGCCGTTCGTATTCCTGTGCGGCCGCCAGCGCCGCGGCGATCTGCGGCGTTCCGCTGCCAGCTTCAGGCAGCGCCGGTCCCGATAGGTCGGGATCGATCGCCGCCACCGCCGCGGTGCGGTCCTGCTGCATCAGGCGGACGAACGCTTCGTTCATGCGCCAGCGCGTCGCGGCTTCGGGCAACTGGGTGCGCAATTCCTGCAGCGTGCCGAGCGCCGCGTCCCAATCGTGGAGCTGCACCTGAATCCGGAAAAGCTGGTTCGTCAGGGCCGTCTCGTCCGATCGTTCGCTGGCGGCGGACCGGAAAGTCGCCAAGGCCGTCAGCGCCTCCGGCCAGCGCCGATCGCGCGTGAGCAGACCGAGCACCAGCCGCGCGATTCGGCCGTCCTCGGGCGTCTGCTTCCATTGCTCCTGCAAACGCGTCAAAGTCGAATCGAGCGCGCCCGAAGTCTTGAGCAGATCGTAGAGCGCCGTCGAATACATCTGCTCCTGTGCATTTTCGAAATCCTGCTCGCGCTCACCGCCCATTCCGCCGCCGTACATCATCGCCATGGGGTTATTGGATTGCTCCTGGCGCTGACAGCGATAGGCCTGCACCAAAAGCGCGGTCGCGGCCTCGACGTTGCCGGCCTCCGCCAGCATCGATGCGTACTGCGGCAGCATCTGCGTGTCATCCGCGGTGGTGACGGCCAGCCGCAGCAGCTCCAGGGCGCGCTCGCGCAGCCCTTGCTTCCACGTGAGCGATGCCAGCCCCGGCAGCACCCAGCGCATGTTCGCCTGCTGACTGACCAGCAGCAGCCGCTCGGCCTGCTGGAACTGGCCTAGCTTGAGATACAATGACGCCAGCCGCTGCGTGTCCTGGTCGGCCTGGCGATTGTTGTAGTAATCGTAATTGGGATAGTAAGTCGCCGGATTAAAGCCGGGCGTCACCGCGGCGTTGGGATCCTTGACCTCCTTCTCGCCGGCGGCCGCCTCCTTGACCTGCTTGCCGGCCAGGACCAGCTTGAGCTGTTCCCGGTGCTTGGCGATCGTCGTCTGTTTGAGGCGCCGAACCATCTCCCAGGCCTCGATGGCCTCAGGCCATTGCCCGCCGCGCTCCTGAGCCACGGCTCGCAACGTCCACAGCATCGGGTCATACGGCTGCGTCTTGAGGCGCTCGTCCAGTTCACGCTCCACTTTCGGCCAATTACCCGTCATCGCCGCCAGCATCAGGCGCGTGTCGAGTTCCTCGGGAGTGCTCGCGTGCTGCAACTTCTCAATCACGCGCGGATCGCGCGCCAGCTCCGCAGCGCGTACCCGATCTTCGGAAATGTTTTCCCATCGCTGAGTCGCGGAATCTTCGTCTGCTTCTCCCCAGGGAGAATAGACCTGCCGCTGAGGCTGGGGTCCGGCGGCGAGCGTGGCATACTGGTGCACGAAAACTTCGCGCATGTGACCCAGCGCCGCCTCCCAATCGCCGCTGTGATAGGCCAGGTCGGCCAGTGTCCGATGCGCGGCGAGATTGTCGGGCTGCAACTCGAGCGCTTTGCGGAAGAACTCGGCCGCCCGGTCATAGTCTTTCTTTTCCAGCAGCCGCTGCCCGATCGTCACCTGCGTCTGGGCGGATTTGGCATCCATCCGCTCCATCCAGACGGCTTCGGCCTTCTCCTTCTGACCCGCCTGCCAGAGCAGATCGCCCAACCGGTTCCGCAGCGGCTGCGTTTGAATCTGCTGCTCCGGCTGCGGTTGGCCGCCGCCGAAGATTCGCGAAAGCATCGAGCCGGCGCCGGATGACTTGGTCTGCTTCTCGGAAATCTCGATGAGTTCCTGATAGAGCGGGATCAGCTCCTCGGCCGATGCAAACCCCTCGCGCCATTCGATCTTCTTCTGCAGCGCGTCGCGCCGTATCGCCTTGACCTTCAGCGCCCGTTCCAGAACTTCCAGCGCGTCGACCACCCGACCGGCGTCATAGAGCGCGCCCGCCAGCGCGTTGTAATCCTCCCATTGGTTCGGGTTCTTTTGAATCCGCTGATTCATGAATTCGACAAAATGGTCGAGCTGATTCGTGCGCTGCGCGACCTGTGCCAGCAGCGGCGGTCCCACGCCGCGCTCCCCGTAGTCAAAGGGCGAGGCCGAGGTCCCAGCACTGATTTCGATGGAGCGCGCCAGATCGGCAAAGAGCGCAGCGGAATTCTCCGCCAGCGCGCCCAACACCGCCCGGAACTGCAGTAGGCCCGGCGACTTGACCTGCTGATCGGTCAGCGCCGCCTCGACGAGCTTCTCCGCCTCCTCCCGGCGGTCGCGCAGCATGCAGATAGCCGCGTACGCGATGCGGCTCTCGTCGATTTTTTCATCCCGAATCTGCCGGTAATATTCGAAGGCCTTATCGCGCTGCTCCATCTTCCAGTACACGTCGCCCAGCTTGCAAAGCATCATGTTGCGCGGCGTCATGACGCTCAGCATGCCCACGAGCTGCGGCGGAATGCCGGGCGGCACCGTCGGCTTCGGCTGATCGACAATGAACTTCTCGGCCAGCTTGATGGCTTTCTCGAATTCCTTGCGCTCGATGGCCCGATCGATGAGCCGCGTGACCAGCGTCTGGTCGCCTACGTCGCGCCCGGCCATCTCCTCCAGCAGTTTTTCGGCTTGCTCGGGCCGGCCGATCGTCTGACTGAACTGATACAGCAGCTTCGTGGCCTGCGGATCGTCGGGCTTTTCGGCATGCCGCGCCGTCAGCCGCGTCAGCACTTCATCCGCCAGCTTCGGCTCCAGCACCAGCAGCGGCAGGAAGGGCTGGAAATAGCGGCTTTCCATGTCATTGAAAGCGGTCCAAGCACCCATCATGCCGCCGTACTGCACCATCTGCCGCGCCTGTTGATCGACGGCTTCGAGCAGCTTGTCGGCCGCACCCGCGACGTCGCCTTTGAGCACGCGGGCGCGCACCTGCATGGTCTCGCCGCGCCCGGCGCCGCCCCACATGTTGGCCTGCTGACTGCGGCTGGCCTTCTCGAACTGTTCGATGGCCTCGTCGTGCCGGCCGAAATAGTGCAGCAGCATGCCGAGCGTCTCGTAGCTGCCCGGGTTCTTCGGATCGGCCAGCTCCTTCAACACCTCCAGCGCCGCCTCAGTCTCGCCGCGCGCCAGCAGCTCGTTCGCCAACCGCCGCCGCGCGGCCGATTTCTCATTCGCGTCGCTGACGCGCTGAATCTTCGTCCGCAGCGCCTCGATGATGCGCTCCGTGTCGCCCTTGACGGTATAGATTTCGATCAGCAGATCGTGCAGCCCCTCCAAATGCGGCGCGATCTCCATCACGGCGCTGGCCGTCTCCAGCGCTTTTTCAATATCGAGCGAATAGTAATAGCCCTTGGCCAGCCGCAGCTTGTTTCCGGCGTCACTCGGATCGGCGGCCACTTCGGCTTCCAGGCTGGCCAGCGTCAGTTCCTCGCTCGCGGGCGCGGGCACCAATTCGGCCAGGCGCTGCTTGACGCGCGTCAGCGTCCCGATATCGGAAACGCCGCGCCGCACGATGCGGCGATAGACCTCGACGGCTGCCGGCTGGCGGTCGTTGGCCTCCAGCGATTCGGAGAACGCAAGCTGCGTCGCCTCATCCGTCGGAAGCTGTACCGCCAGGCTGCGCATCACAGAAAGCAGCTTGCCGCCCAATTGCCGTTGCTTGATGAGCGTCAGGATCTGTTTGGCAACGTTCTCGCGATCTGACCCGGCCGCCGTGATCGCCCGCTCCAGCGCATTGCCCGCGGCAATCACGTTATCGCGCGCCAGATGCAGCTCCGCGATCCGAATCCAGGACGGCCACAGCTCCAGCGGCTTGTTGCCCGACCCACCCCACCAGGCGTTCCGCCCCCAGCGCTGCTGCCACTCCCAGCGGTTTTGCTCGGCGCTGCCCAGCACCTGCGGGATCGCCGGCAGCATCGGGATTTCCCGCAGCAACCAGTCGCGCGTCCGCCGCGCCAGCCGCTCCTTGCAGGCGACAACCCTCTTCTCCCACTCGAGCGCCTGCTCATATTCACCCTGCTTTTCGGCGGCTTCGCTGAGCGTGACCAGCAGCGCCAACTCGTCCGGGAAATCGTCGAGATATTGCGTGTAGATGGATTCGGCTTGGGGCCAGTCGCCGGTCTGATCATATAGCTCGGCCAATTTTGACGCGGCCGTCAAGTACGCCACGCTCCGCCGCAACGGATCTTCGGCCGACGCGCGGAACGCCGTGCCAGCCTCGTCGAAACGCTGCTGATAGATTTCCTTCAGCTTCTCGTAGAGGTCATATTGCCGGGCGATCTGCCGGGCTTTGACCACCTGGTCGGTGTCGCGCAGGAAATCATACAACTCGATCAGCTTGTCCGCGGACGCGAACGTACCGACGATGCGGTTGAAGGTTGAGTCGATGACCTCCTGACCGCCAAACCAGATCTGACTCAGTGAGCCACCGTAAATTCGCTGATACAGTGGGTCCTCGGCCAGCACGCGCGCCGCCTGCATCGCCTTCCCGTAAAAACTCAGCGCCAGATCATTCTGATCGTGAAGCTGCGCCACCCCAGCCAGCATGGTCCAGCCTTCCACGTCGGCCGGATGCTTCGGCGCCAGCTCCTGCCAGATGGCCCGCGCCTGCTCCATGCGCTCGGTCTTGGCATAAATCGTGGCCAGGATCAGCCGCGCGCGGAAATAGCCGATCGTCTGCGTCATGCCGATGTACTCGCTGGCGAACGTCTGGCCCAGCGTCCACTTGTGAGCGATGTCGCGCAGCAGGTCGTCCGTCACTCGAAGCTGAAGTTGCAGGGGCAAGCCGCGCACGAAGTCGCGCCGGGCGCGCTCCATCATCTCGCCGGTCAGCCGCTCGCGCTCGGCCGCGATCAACTCCGTCAGTTGGTTCACGTACGGCTCAGCGTCGCGATAGCGCTCGCCCGACATCAATAGCGTCACCAGCGCGCTCAGCACCACCGTATCTCGGGAGGGCGAGGTCGCAGATCGGCCGTGGCGGACTCCGGCCGAGCCGTCATCGCCCGCCAGCGCCCGCCGCATCAACTCGACCGCCTTGTCCGTCATGCCCTGCGCCTGCCGCACGATGGCCAGCTCGACCAGTTCGTCGCGCGTCAACTCGTTGTCGGGTTTGGGCTCGAGCTGCGCCAGCCGCGCATCGCGTAAGGCCGGCTTGGCCGCCATAAGCTGATACTGCCGTAACCGGAAGAAATCGCGCTGCGCACACTGCCCCAGCCATTCCTGATGCTCGACCGGCACGGCCGCAGTCTCCAGTTCGCGGTAGAGGCGCAGCGCCACGTCCGGCTTTCCAAGCTGCATGAACACCTCGGCCGACGTGAGCTTGAGCAGCGCGTTGTCGGCCTGGACTTCGAGTTGCTGCGTGAGGATATCCTGCAGTTCGCCGAGCAGATTGTTCTCGCGGAAAAACTGTACGGCCGCGTCCAGGTTGCTGCGCGCCGGGCCACCCTGACCGCTCCAGCCGTAGATGGACCAGGTGGACTGCATGCTCGCCATCCAGAGCGACGCGCTGGGCGATGCCTGCATGGCGTTGAGTCCGCCGCCGCCGCCGGTCTTCTTCTCGGCTACCGCCGCGCTGAACAGGCGCGCCGCGACATCGGCGGCCGCAGCGCGATTGCCGCGCTCCAGGTAGGCTTTCGCCAGGTCGCGGATGTTGAGTACATTCTCGGGTTCCAGGTCGAGCAGTCGTCGCGCAGCATCGAGCGCTTCATCCTGTTTCCCGGCCGCCGCCAGCGTGCGAATCAGGCTGCGGTGCAGGCCGTAATCATCCGGTTTCAGCCGAATGCCTTCCTGCAAAATCTCGATCGCGTCCTTGAGCAGCCCGTTATTGCGCAGCAGCGAGCCGGCGTAGAGTTTGTGACTGATCTGGCGCCAGAACGCGCGGGCCTGCTCGATCCGGCCCGCCTCGAAGCAGGCCTTGCCCATCTCGCCCAGCACGAAATCGCGGTCCACGTCCGGGAAGCGCAGCACGCGCCGATAGGTCTCGAGTGCGTCATCGAATTTCGCCAGCCGCCGCAGAAGTTCGCCGCGCACGAGTTGCAATTCGGCGTCGCGCGACTGATTCCGCAGCACCAGGTCGATCAGCTCCATGGCGCGCGTGTACTCGTATTCGCGAATGAGCAGCTCGGCCAGCGCGTGCGCCACCAGCGCGTTTTCGGGGTTGGCTTCGACCTGCGCCTGCAGTTCATCGAGCAATTCGTCGAGCGCACCAATGCGACCGGCCACTTCGTGCAACTTGGTCATGGCCTCCATGGCGCTGTCGCGATCGCTTCGCTGCAGCGCGACCGCCTTGTATGCCAGCAAGGCGTCGTCCAGCCGGCCGGCCTCGCTCAGCGTGTTCGCATATTGCAGGCGGATTTCGTGTCGATCCGACTGCAAGCGCAGGCTCTGCTCGTAATAATCGATGGCCTTCTCCAACTCGCCCATGCGCGCAAGCTGCTCGGCCACGTCCTTCAAGACCGTGGCATTGCCCGGAGAGGTCTGCACGATGCGCGCGAAGGTCTCGACCGCGCCGCCTTTGTCATCGTAGCGCAGCTTCAGGTCGGCAATCGCCTGATACCACTGCCGCGCCCGCGCCGGGTGCAGATCGATCAGCTTGCGATAGGCTTCGACCGCGCTATCGACGTCCCCGGTCGCCTCCAGCAAACGCGCGAGCTGATGCCGGGCCTCTTCATGCGCTGGCTCGATTTCCAGCAATCGATCGAGCCATTTCCGCGCTGCCGCGAAATCGCGATCGAAGTCCGCCGCCCGCGCCAGCAGGATCAGACTGAGCGTGTCATGCGGGCTGTCTTCCAACCGCTGCTGTTCGGCGCTTTTGAGCGCATCGAGCTTTCCGGCCGTCGCATGCAGGCTGACCAGGATGTTCACCGCCTGTGCAAGCTGCCCCGGTTGCGTCAGCAGCGCCAGCGCCTCGCGCCGCACGCGCAGGGCTTCGTCAAGTCGCCCACTCTGTATCAGCAGATCCGCGCGGCTCGTCTGGTAATCGGCCTGGTTGGGCGCCAGTTCGCAGGCCCGCGTGATCGCCGCCAGTGCTTCATCCGTCAGACCCAACCCGGCGGCCACCTGACAGACGGCGGCCTGGTTGCTCGCGTCATCCGCAGCGGCCGCGCTCATCCGCTTCAATGTGGCGAGCGCCTTTTCCTTTTCTCCACGCGCGAACCACAGCCGCGCCAGCGCCGCATAGCTTTCCGGTCGGCTCGGACTGAGCTGGACGGCGCGCTCATAGCACTCAGCGGCGTCATCGAGCAGTTCGTAGGGCTCAAAGAGCGAGCCCAGGCGCTGCGCCAGCGTCGCATCCGTCAATGCGCTGTTGAGCACATGCTTCCACTGATTACGCGCCGCTTCGAGTTGCTGATGGTTGGCCAGGAATTGGCCGTAGGCGATGTAGAGTTCCACGTCATCCGGCTGCTGCGCGAGGATGCGTTCGTATTCCGATGCCGCGGCGGCCGCTTCATTGATGCGCTCCAGGAACTGCACGCGCCGCTCGCTGAGCATGCGGTCCTTCGGGAAAAGCTGCACCGCCTCTTCGAGCGTCTGCCGCGCGCCAGCGTTGTCGCCGGAAGCGGTCAGCACGTCGGCCAGCAATACGCGCATGCCGGTCTGCTCGGGCGCGCGCTCAAGCTGCGCGCGGCAGTACTTCACCAGGTCCTCGAGTCGGCCGCCGGCGCGATAAAGCGTGACGATCCGCTCGTGCAGTTCCTGCCGCAGCCAATGCCCGGCCGCCAGCAGGTTCACCGCTTCGCTATAAGCGTCAATGGCTTCCTGGGTTCGGCTGAGTCTTTCGAGGCTACGACCAAGCTGTCGCAGCGTCTCACAGCGCTGATCGGACTTGCCCTCGGTCAGCGGCAACATGGCGCGCAGCTCGGCGACGGCCTGCTCGTGCAGGTCGCGCTGCGCCAATGCTTCGGCGATGCGTTTGCGATGTAGATAGTTGTCGGCGTACTCCCTGGCTAGGCGGGTGAGGGCCTCCGCGGCCTGGTCCTTGTCTCCGGCCGCCAGGTGCAGATCGGCCAGCGCTTCCGCCAGCCGCAGCCGCTCGGAAACGGTTTTGGCTTTCGAAAGCGCCTCATCCAAAACTGACTGGGCTTGATCGAGACGGTGTGTCTTCTGAAAAACCTCGGCCTTGAAGACCAGCCATTTCGATTCGTCGCGCCCCAACTTCTCGGCCGCCGGACCGATCCGATCCAGCAACTCGGCCGCCTTCTCCGGCTGCCCCGCGCGCATGTACAACCGGGCCAGCACCACCTTGATTGCCACATTGTCCGGCAACGATTCGACCTTCGCCTCATACTCCTTCACCAAATCCGCCATCTTGCCCAATTCCGCAAAATGCTTGACCAAGCCGGCGAATGCCTGCGCGTGCAGCGGCCGTCGTTCGAGAAGCTGCTGATAGCGGCCCAGCGTCTCTTCGATGGACAGAGCGCTGGAATCATCCGCGGGTTCTTCTTCAGAGGTCTCGCGTGACGGCTGTACGCTTGGTGGGCGGGAGTCGGCCTGCACCACTGCTGCCGCTGAAAGCGGCCTTAGCGCGGGCACGAGCATCGCGAGACAGACGATCCGAAGCAGCTCGCCAGTACGCATTTGATGCCCTCCAGATGAGCCAGACCAATACCTATACGCCCAGATACAGCGGTGGGTTGCCCCTTCCCGCAAAAGTGCGGCGTACGAGTCGCTCGATGGACTACGCGCGCCGGTCGCAGCGATTACAAGAAATCTGACCGCGTTTTCGCGGTCTCGATAGGCGGTTGGCGGGCGCGGCGCAAACCCCGGCCTTGCACGAGGTTGCGCACGCGGCGGGTGGCATGGCTTCACGGCGTTAGCCGGGTAGCCATGCTCAGCGTCGATCATGCTTACCCGCTGCGTGTGAAAGCATGCCACCCAGCCGTTGCGGGTGGCGACGGCTGAGCTACGCTGCCGCCATGCGAAGCACATATGCGGTGATTTTTCTTGTGAGCGCATTGGGGTGCGCCGGGCCCAAATCCATGTATCGATCCTCCTCGCCGGTTTCGCCATGGCCGCGGACGATTCCTTGTCGAACCACTGACGAGTCTGCGCCCGATTTGCTCGTCACTACGCTCGGCGAAATCCGCACACCCTTGGCCGATGGCAAGTTTGACCCCCGCGCCGATCGGGTTGTGCTGGACGACGGCGCGACGCGCGAACATTACTACCGCGATACCCTCAAGATCGATTTCTACGCGCCGCTCGACAAGTCGGCTTTCCCGCTGCCGCCGTCGGGCTGGTGCTCGTGGTACTACTATTATCAGCAGATCACGCCCGAGGAGGTGAAGCGCGTCGCGGAATGGATGGGCCGGCATTTGCTCGAATATGGCGCGCGCTATTGCCAACTCGACGACGGCTGGCAGGGTACCGGACATGGACTCGGCGAGAACCGCGACTGGACCACGCTGGATGTGCGGTTCGCCAAAGGGCTGGACGATCTGACGCGCTTCATCCGCGCGCAGGGACTGGAGGCCGGACTGTGGCTGGCGCCGCACGGGCAGAGTAATCCCGAGGTCGTCAAGCAATGGGGCGTGTTTCTGGTCGATGAGAGTGGCGCATCGCTCTCCGACACGTGGGAAGGCAAGTTTCTGGTCGATCCCACGCGGCCGCAGGCGCGCGCATACTTGCAGGACCTTTTCCGGCGATTGTGCGACGCCGGCTTCACCTACTTCAAGATTGACGGCCAGCCGATCGTCGTCGACGAATACAAAAAGCACGCCGAGGAAATGGTGCAGCCGCCAGAGGATCCGAAGCTGGCGTACCGCCAGACGATCGAATGGATTCGTGACGCCATCGGCAAGTCGCGCTACCTGCTGGGTTGCTGGGGCATACCACTGGCCGGCGCCGGCATCATGAATGGCTCGCGAACGTCCGGCGACATTATTCAGGGCTTGGACGGTCTGAAGCTCGCGGCGCGCGCGATGCAACATTACAACTATCTGCACAACATCGTCTGGTACAGCGATCCGGACGTGTGCATCGCGCGGGGGCCACTGTCGATCGAACTGGCCCGCATGTGGGCCAGCATGCAAGGTCTCACCGGCCAGGCGCTTTTGACCAGCGACCGTCTGCCCGATCTGCCGGCCGAGCGCGTCGAAATCCTCAAGCGTGTTTATCCGGCTGTGGACATCCGGCCGCTCGATCTGTTCGATCACGGCAGTAAACTCAAACCGATCTGGGATTTGAAGGTCGCCCATCTCGGACGAAAATACGACGTAGTCGGCTGTTTCAATTTCGATGCCGATGCCATCGATGGATTCGTGCTGAGCTGGCGGAAACTCGGGCTGAAGCCCGAGGCCCTCTACCATGTCTACGACTTCTGGCAGCACGAGTATCTCGGCTGCTGGGAGGCGGGTTACGCGCTGAACATCCCGCCGGCAACCTGCATGGTACTGACGCTGACGGAGGCGGCCGACCGCCCGCAGCTCATCTCGACCGACCGGCACATCACGCAGGGCTGGATCGATCTGCTCGAGCTGAATTACGACGCGCAGCGCAACGTCTACCGCGGTCGCAGTCAGTTGATCGGCGGCGACCCCTATACGCTGACCTTCGCCTTTCCGCGCGCGGGGCAAACATACCGGATCGCTTCAGTCCGCGCGGCCGGTGCGCGTGTGACGATTGCCAACCACCAGGGCTCGGCCACAGTGCGCCTCGACACACAGCGCACCGCACAGGTGAGCTGGCAGGTCACGTTCGAACCGGCTGAAATCTACAGGTTCGAGGTCGATCCGGCGCCCAAACCCACGGTCGAATTGATTGGCGCGTTCAGGTACCGACTAACATGGGACCGGTCGTACAACAACGAGGCCGGCTTCGCGCTGTATCTCGATGATGAACTGCTGGCGATCACGCCAGGCAACCAGTTCGTCTTGCGCGATGTGCCGCGGGCCGGCAGCCACAGTTTCGGGGTGCGCTGCGTCTGGTGGGACGGCTCGATGAGCAAGGAGGCGACGACCGTCGAACTGCCCGAGGGTTATCCCGACGAGTTGTATCTGTCGGATGCCGCTCCATCGTCGGCTGTGCAGGGCTGGGGTTCGCTCGCCAGCGATCGCAGCATTTCGGGTGGCCCGCTGCAGATCGGCGAAAAGACCTATCGAAAGGGACTGGGCAGCCACGCGGTAGCCGACATCGAATACGAATTGGCCGGCCGCTACGACCGGTTCACGGCCGAAGTCGGAATCGACCAGAACAACGGCAAGCCCGAAGCCAAAGTCACATTCGAGGTGTACGCCGACGGCAATCTGCTGTGGGAAAGCGGCGTCATGACGAACGCGGACGCGGCCAAGCCGATCGACTTCGATATCCGCGGCGCGCAAATCCTGCACCTGCACGTGGGCGACGGCGGCGACGGCATCGACTACGACCACGCCGACTGGGGCGACGCCAAAGTCACGCGCGTGCCGCCCGGCGCGACGAGTCGACCACAAACGGACGACAGACCCTAAAAGATGCGCTGAAGAATTGGACTCAGAGCTACTGAGAATCTGAGGTATCTTTGATCAGAATTCCCTCAGATCCTCAGTCGCTCTGAGTCCGGTAGCTTCTCACATCACGGCCCGCAAGGATTCGACTGGCAGGTCGTGTTCGGGTGGAACGTCCCGTTCGCGCCAGCGCACTGCTGCTGCGTGCTCATGAAGCAGAACGGCGGCGCGCCAGGGACCGATACGCAGCAGGCGCCCAGCGTCGTCGAACCGCAGATGGTGGACGAGCACACCGATCCATCACCGTGATACGTCCCGTTCTGGGCGGCGCACTGCGTCTGCGTCGTCGTAATGCACGTAAGCGTGCCGTTGGGGTCCGTCACGCAGCACGCTCCGGTCGCGGGTGGCGCACAGCTTGTGCTCGAACACATGGTGCCATTCCCCAGGTAGATGCCGTTCTGCGCAGCACACTGCAACTGCGTCAGGTTGTTTTGACACACCGGACCCATCGGCGTTGGGACGCAACAGGCGCCCGTGGGCGGCGGCGTGCAGGGCGTGTTCGCGCAGGTCGTGCCGTCGCCATGATACATGCCATTCTGGGCGGCACACTGCTGCTGGGTGACGACGATGCACATGATCGCGCCACCCGAGGCCACACAGCAAGCGCCGGTAGGTGGCGGAGCACAGGGCGCATTGGCGCACGTCGTGCCGTTGCCCTGATACATGCCGTTTTGCGCGGCGCACTGCGTCTGAGTGGTGACGATGCAGGTCACGCCGCCCGAGGATTGCACACAGCAGGCGCCGGTGGC
>DASXUA010000180.1:0-10965 GCA_036505095.1 Phycisphaerae bacterium | reverse complement strand
TTGAGGGCAACGTCGGCATCGGAACCGATGAGCCGCTCAGCCCACTGCATTTGCTGGCGCCGCAGGCGGTCACGCGAATGGTCTCGTCGAGTGCCACGAATGGTTCCGTGCTGGTGCTCCAGAACGACACGGCTTCGCCTGCATTTCTCGGGGCGATCAATTTTCAGCCCAGTGCAGGTACGCCGGGCCAGATCGCCTACACCGGCGCCGACAGCATGACCTTTCGCGTCAACGGGACGGAACGGATGCGCATCGACGATGACGGCAAGATCGGGATCGGAACGGCGACTCCGGGTTCGAAGCTGCACGTGGTTGGTAGCTCCGGCGCGCAGGCCCTCACTGTGGCTCAAGCCAACAATACCGGCGGCTGCGGCCAATTCACGGTGCTGAGCATGGCCAATCCGAACGCCGCGGTCCGTGGCGTTCACCTGGACGCGTCGGGCGACGGCGTGGGTGTTTACGGCGAAGGGAACACGGGTGTTTATGGCTTCGCCCCGGCGACCACCGGCGTTACGTACGGCGTGCAGGGATGGGCCCCGAGCTGGAGTGGCCGCAGCGTGTACGGCCTCGCCAGCGACGCGCCGGCAGGGTTTCAGTCGTATGGCATTCTCGGCGAAGAATCCGCCCAGACCTTCGGATACGCGGTCTTCGCCATCGGCGATGTCGGCGGGACCGGCGGCAAATCGTTCCGCATCGATCACCCGGACGACCCGGCCAACAAATATCTGCTGCACTACTGCGCCGAGTCGCCGGAGATCATCAACTTCTACTCGGGCACGGTGACGCTGGATGCCGCGGGCGCGGCCGTGGTCGAGTTGCCCGCGTACTTCTCCAAGATCAATAGGGATCCGCGCTACCTGCTCACGCCCGTGGGCGCCCCGATGCCGATGTTGCACGTCGCCGACCCGGTCAGCGAAACAGCGCTGCTGGCCGGTGAGCAGGCCGGGCCGGGCGAGGCCGCGCCACGCTGCTGGTTCCGGATCGCTGGCGGTGCGCCAGGCGCGAAGGTCTGCTGGGAAGTCAAGGCGCTACGCAATGACCGGTGGATCCAGAACCGCGGAGCGCCCGTCGAAATGGAAAAGCCGGCCCGCGAGAAGGGTACGTACCAACATCCGGAGTTGTACCGCCAGCCGCTGGAGAAGGGCATGAATTACGAGGCGACTCGCAGGGCGCGGTCAGCCTCTACGACGAACACCACAACCGATTCACCCGGAGTTCGCTGAACCGGAACGAGCTTCAAGAAACAGGAGGTAGTACCCATGTATCGCAGAGTCCTCAGAGCCGGATCGTTCGGGGTCTTCGCCGTCGTCGGCGGGTTTATTCACTCCGCCGGCGCCTCGCCGCTCGGCACGGCCTTTACCTATCAGGGACGTTTGACGGACGGCGGCAGTCCGGCCAATGGCGTCTATGACCTGCAATTCTCGCTGTGGGATGCGCTGAGCGGCGGCGCGCAGATCGGAAGTACGATCTGCAGCGACAACATCAACGTCTCCAACGGGCTGTTCACCGTCACGCTTGATTTCGGAGAACAGTTCAATGGTGACGCCCGTTGGCTGCAGATCGGGACGCGCGCCGGCGGCGCAGCCGGCAACTGCGCCAGCGGTGCTTATACGGTCCTCAGCCCGCGTCAGCCGCTCACGGCGTCGCCGTACGCGTTGGGTCTGCGACTGCCGTTCGACGGCGGTGCGAGCGTGCAAAGCGATGCTGCGCTGCACGTGACCAATACGTTCCCCGGCCCGTTGTTCACTGCCTACGGCATTTGGGGCGAGAGCGCGCATCCCAGCGGACGCGGCGTGTACGGATTCGCCTCCGGCACCTCTTCCGCGAACAACGGCGTCGTGGGCGAAACCGCCAGCAATCTGGGCACTGGCGTACTGGGCTGGGCCACGGCGACCACGACTGGTTTCAACCCGAGCACCGGCGTGCTGGGTCGTTGTGACGGTCCGTTCGGGCGCGGTGTCTACGGCAACGCCACCGCCACGACCGGCACGAGCCGCGGTGTGTACGGCAAAACGAACAGCCCGAATGGCTATGCCGGCTACTTCGAGGGCGGACGCAATTACTTTGAGGGCAACGTCGGCATCGGAACCGATGAGCCGCTCAGCCCACTGCATTTGCTGGCGCCGCAGGCGGTCACGCGAATGGTCTCGTCGAGTGCCACGAATGGTTCCGTGCTGGTGCTCCAGAACGACACGGCTTCGCCGTCATTTCTCGGGGCGATCAACTTTCAGCCCAGTGCAGGCACGCCGGGACAGATCGCCTACACCGGCACCGACAACATGACGTTTCGCGTGAACGGGGCTGAACGAATGCGCATCAGTTCCTTGGGAAACGTGGCCATCGGCACGACGTCCGCTCCGCCAGGTATCAGGCTCAACGTCAATGGCACGACGCGCACGACCGTCCTGGAGATCACCGGCGCTGACGTGGCCGAGCGGTTCCCGACTTCCGAAGAGGTGCAGCCGGGCATGGTGGTGGCGATCGATCCCGATTGTCCAGGGGAGCTGCAGGGGTCCCCAAGCCCGACGAATCGGGCTTGGGGTACCCTGCGCCTGGCGCGCGGCGCGTACAACCGCTGCGTGGCCGGTATCGTCAGTGGCGCAAACGACTTCTCCGCCGGTGCCGTGCTCGGGAACTTGGCCGGGCATGAAGATGCGCCGCCCGTGGCGTTGAGTGGCCGCGTCTACTGCTGGTGCGACGCCGCCAACGGCGCGATTCAACCCGGCGATCTGCTAACCACGTCGGATACGCCTGGGCACGCGATGAAGGTCACCGACTTCGCCCGCGCTCAAGGCGCGATCGTTGGCAAGGCGATGACGGCCCTGCCCGCAGGCGAAAAGGGCCTGGTCATGGTGCTGGTGACGCTGCAGTAACGCGTCGGGCATCGTGTTGGGAGTGACGCTGATGAAGATCCATACGCTGTTCATCTTACTGACGATTTGTGCGGCGCTGGCGGTCAACGCCGGCGGCGCGCCGCAGATGACCGTAGACCCCCAGACCAGCGAAATCGCGCCGGTGCATGAGAATTCCCCCGCCCTTGTGACGCAGCCAGCCGTTGAGGAGCCGGTGCCGGAACCCGCCGTGCGCCCAACGCTTGAGGAGTTGGCGCGCGACGGCGGTCTGCACGACCTCGGCCCGCTCACAGTCGAGGCTATCGCCGCCGCCGATGCGGAAGCGGCTGCCAAATGGGGCCACATTCGCCCCGGGCCGCTGCGCGACAGCGTCGTCCGCGCGATCCAACCGGTGCTTGTGGCACTGCCGGAGCACGCCGTCGAAACCACGCTTCCCAGCGGCGAAAAAGTCTGGACGTTGGCGATTCGCGCACCCGGCGCGTATGGGCTGCGCGTGCACTTCGCCGATTTCGCGCTGGAGAGCGGGCAAGTCCTGATTTACAGCGACGGACCGGCTGGGCTCATCGTTCGTGGCCCTTATCACGGCGATGGTCCAAACAAAAGCGGCGAGTTCTGGGGGCCGTACGTGCCCGGCGACGTCGCGTTCATCGAACTTCGCGGCGGTCAGGCCCGAGTTACCGTTGATTCGGTCCTGCATTTCGACCGCGACCCGGCCCAGCCGACCGGCGGCGATCCAACCGAGGGTGCTCCGCTGGGCTGCCACCTCGATGTGATGTGCTTCGGTGATCCGCCCGTCAATGCCGCGGCGCGCGATGCGACCGGCCGCATGAGTTTCGTCTCCGGAGGTATGGGCGGCGCTTGCACCGGGACCTTACTGAACGATCTCGATGATACGACGTTTGCGCCGTATTTCATCACGGCGTACCATTGCCTTAGTACTCAGGCCGAGGTCGATACACTTCAGGCATTCTGGTTTTTTCAGGAGACGCCTTGTGCGTCGTCGAGTTGCCCGTCAGATAGCTGCACTACCAGCACGCCCAATATGGCAACCGTGCCGTTCAGCATGGGCGGGACGCTGCTGCAGACCAATCCGACCGAAGGCGGAAATGACATGACCTTTCTGCGGCTGGCGGGTGGATTGCCTGCTGGCATCGGACTGGCCGGCTGGACTACGGCGCACCTTGATCCAGCCATCGGCATTCATCACCCGGCCGGTTCCTGGAAGCGGACGGTATTCCTCTCCGACACGGGCTTCTGCCCCGGTTGCGAGTTCTGTGGCGATGGTACCGATTACGATTACTACGACTTTGACAATGGCCTCATCGAGCCCGGTTCGAGCGGCTCCGGCCTGTTCAACGCGAGCGGGCAACTCGCGGGCCAGCTCTTCGGCACTTGCTGTGTTAGCGCCGCCTGCGCGGACGGAGTCTTCAATTGCGCCGAAGCCGGCGATTTCAATGTGCAGTATGGCGAGTTCGAAACGACTTTTCCGTTGATCCAGTATTGGCTGGAGCTCGGCGGCACGATCCACGTAAACTGGACCAATACCGCGCCGCCATGGCTGGGAACACCCAGCGACCCCTTTTTGACCGTGAACCAGGGCAACCTCGCCGCGTGGGATGGCGTGGTTATGAGAATTCAGGCCGGCTCGTACAACGAGACCGTGACCTTTACCCGCGCGATGACCGTCGTTGCCGAAGGCGGCACAGTAGTCATCGGGCAGTAGCCGGAGTCCACCCATGATAAGAAATCACGACATACCTATCGAAGTGCGGACCGCGTTGACGCTGTTTCTGATATTCGCGTTCGCCAGCGCTCCCGCGTCGGGCCAGGCCGGCGGCGCGTTTGACCTGAGTTGGAACACGATCGATGGCGGAGGTGCCACATTCAGCTCGGGCGGTACCTTTTCACTCGGCGCCACCATCGGGCAGGCGGACGCAGGCGCGTTGGCTGGCGGCGCTTTCACCATCACGGGCGGCTTCTGGCCGGCGGCTGCGACACCTATCGTGGGCGTCAACATCATCTCGGCGAATCCGCCGGCCGCCACTGGGAATCCCTATGCGCCCGGACAGCCGTACCGCGACGTGCTCGACACCGGAACGACCGCCGCGCTGACCGCCGGTATCGGGGGCGGTGGAACAGTGCCGCAAGGCGGCGTGCAGTACGCGCAGATCAGTGTGACGTTCAGTGGCACGCCCTCGCCGGCGCCGAGCACCGGTAACATCGGCGTCGCTTGTACGGGCGGAAACTGTCCGAGCGTGACCAGTGTGAGCGGCAGCGGGACCGGGCCGTACACCGTAGCCCTGAGCGGGGTAATCCCGCCCACACATTGCACGACCCTGACCTTCGCTGGCACGAACGCTGGACAGAAGCTGCAATATCAATCGCTGCCCGGCGACGTGAATCTGGACGGCACATCCAACACGGTGGACCTGCTGGCGCTCGTGACGGCGCTGAACAACGGCACGGCCAACCTGGCTGGTAATCTGGCGCGCTACAACATCGACCGCATGGGCGGCGTAAACACGCAGGACCTACTGCGGCTGGTGCAACTCCTGAACGGCGTCAACACTACGCAGGTCTTCAACGGCGCGACCGCGGCGGCCTGCCCGTGAGGCTGCACTACGGCGATGCGGGCCGGATGCTTTCGAGGACGGAGCGCCACTGGCTTGCCTGGTCCGGCCGGCCCCACGCGCCGTACAGTTCGATGACTTTTTCGATGGCTTGGCGCTGCTCGGGACGGCCGGGGTAGAACGTCGCCATACCCGCGGTCGCCTCAAGCAGTCGCGGCTCGGCCTCTTCATAGCGGCCGGCGGCCAGCAGCGCGCGGCCCAGCGTCAGCGACATGCGGCTGCGCGGCGCGCTGGGGCTTCGGTCGATGGAGTCCAGCATGCGCAGGCTTTCGTTCGCGAGCGGCTCGGCCTCCTCCCGCCCGCCGGCTGCCAAAAGCGTCTCGGCGTAGCGGCTCATACACCAGGCCAACTCGCGGTGGACCGGCCCAAGAAGCTGCCGGGCCAAATCGATGGCTCGGCGATACTGCTCTTCGGATGCCGCGTAATCCCCGCACTGCCCCAGGTAATCGGCGAGTTCCCGATACGCCACGACGATGGCCATATCGTTCTTCCCGCGGAGTTGGCGCTCGTAGATTCGAGCGCGCTCGCGGGCCGCCGCCACGAACGCCGGACAGTCGCCTTCGCTCGCCAGGCAGAAATGGTAGAGCGCTTCGGCCACAGTCAAATCGTCGGGGCCGTTGGCTATTCGAAAGATCTGCAGCGCCCGATTGAACGTCTCGCGTGCGTCGGACAGATGCCGCTTGGAGCGCTGCGCGGTACCCAGCGCCATGAGCGTCTGCGCGACGGAGGGATGCTGCTCGCCCAACAGCGCGCGCTTGAGCTGCAGCAGATGCTGCCACGTGTCCTCGGTGTCTGCCAGCGGTTCGGAGCTGCCCAAGGCCGCGGCGAGTTCGCGCAGCTCCGATGCCGACTGCAAGCACAGACTGGGCTCCACTGCGGCGACATCGGCCAGGGTACGTAGACTGGCGGCCACCGCGGGATGTTCATCGTTCAGCAGTCGCAGGCGCAGCGATAACGCCCGGCGGGCGTACTCAGCGGCACGGTTGGCGTCGCGCTGCGCTGTGAAGACCCGTGCCAGCGTGTCCAGGCTCTGCGCCGCGTCAACATCCGCCTCGCCCCTACCTTGCAGGCGAATCGCCAGCGCCTCTTGACCGGCCTTCTCGGCCGCTGGGAGTTCGCCTTTGCTCAGCAGAATTCGCGCGAGCGTATCCAGACTCTGCGCCACATCGCGGTGCACCGGACCAAACAGCTTGCGGCGAATCTCGAGGCCGCGGCGGCAGTCGTGCTCCGCCTCGGGAACACCGTTACGTTCCAGGAGCAAGTCTGCCAGGTTATTGAGGCTTAGCGCAACCTCGGGATGCTCAGCGCCCCAGGCGATGGTCTGGATGCGCAGCGCCTCGCGATACTCCCAGTCGGCCAGCGCGAGCAGGCCGCGCTCGCGATAGATCGAGCCAAGCATGGTGTGGATGGCGGCCTCGACTTGCGGCTGGGCGCCAAGCATCCCGCCCTCTAGCCGAGCGACGAGCCGATCGAGCCCGGCATGCGCGGGACGAACGTAGTTCGGACCGTAGCTCAGCTCAGATGTGGGCACCAGGGCCCGCAGCACCTGCGTAACCGCCTCACTCTTGGCGGCTTCGGACGTAGCCTTGGTGCGCTCGTGCGCCTCGCGTACCCGCGCTCTGCGGGCATCAAGCGCCCCGTAGAGCGCAGCACCCAGGCCCGCGGCGAGCACGAATGCGCCGGCCGCGGCCAGGCCGATCAGATGCCGGTGCCGCCTGGCCGATTTCCGCAGCACGTACCAGGCGCTGTCGCGCTTGGCGTCGATCGGCTCATCCGCCAGGTAGTGCCGCAGGTCCCGGGCGAGCTCCCCCGCGCTTTGATAGCGCCGCTCGCGGTCCTTGGAAAGGCATTTGAGCACGATGGTATCGAGTTCATTGTCGATCCGCGGAAAGCCGGCGGCACTCGCGACCGTGCTCGGCCGCGGCGGCTCGCAGCGCAGGATGTTGTCGAACGCGTCGCGCAGGTTGCTGCCGACGTCGAACGGCAATTGACCGGTCAGCAATTGGAACAGGATGGCGCCGAGCGAATAGACATCGGTGCGAAAATCGATCTTCGCGGCGGCACCCTCGACCTGCTCGGGCGCAGCCCACGGAAGCGATCCGACGAACTGGCCCGTCCGGGTCATGGCCGAATCGCGCGGTCCATCGGTGGGGCGCGCCAGCCCGAAGTCCAGCACGTGCGGCTGACCCGTCCGGTCGACGCGGATGTTGCTGGGTTTCAGGTCGCGGTGGACGATGCCGCGGAGATGGGCAGCGTGAACGGCGTCGCAGACACTTACGAACAATCGCAGGAGATCGTCTATTGCGGATTGCGGGTTGCGGATTGCGAATCGGAGCGGGCTAACACTGGACTTTGCAGACTTGTCTTCCGAATCGGCACTTCGCACTTCGCAATTTGCCATGTGCTCGTCGAGCGGCGTGCCGTCGATGTAGTTCATCACGAAGTAGTGGAACCCTGCGACGACGCCGGCATCATGCACGGCCACGATGTTGGGATGGTCCAGCTTGCCCAGCGTTTCAATTTCGCGGTCGAAGCGGGCGCGGTCTGCCAGGGTCGCGAACGGGCCCTGCTTCATGACTTTGATGGCCACCGCGCGCTTCGTCGAGCGCTGCACGGCCTGGAAGACGATGCCCTGACCGCCACGGTGGATTTCGCGCGTGATGTCGTAGCCGGGGATTTCGACCTCGCGGGCCAGTCTGGCCAGGGGAATCCGCGGGAAGCTGCCGTCCACCGCAAACTCGCGCAGGAGTCGATTGTCATCGCGCATCCGTTGCAGGGCTTGCCGGCAGGCATCGCAAAGCGTCAGATGTTCGGCAATGGTGGGCGGCGCCGCCTGGCCGGCAGCGATTCCCTCCAGAATCTCAGTCGCGGGGCAGGGCGTGGTCGAGACGGACATCTTTTCACCCGCCCACGTAACCGTGCTCGTAGCGTTTCACGATATCGCGCAGCCGCTCGACGACGCGGTTCTTGGCGTTGTAGATCTCCTGGGGCGTCAGCCCCAGTTCCGCTGATACGGTCTCGACCGGTTCGCTCCGCAGGACGACGCGCTCGAAGGCGCCGATCGTCCGCTCGTTGAAGCGCGACGTGCTGCGCAGTTCGCTGATGGCCTGCTCGAAGACGTAGCGACGCTCTTCCGCTTCCCAAACGGACTCGGCGTCCGCTTCGGCGGGCAAACCAACCATCGCTGACTCGCCCCGCAGCTCCCGGCGACGCTTGGTCGTGCGCCGCAAATCCGCCAGACGACAGCGGGCGATGCCAATCAGCCACGAGCGCAGCCGGCCCTGTTGTCGATCGTACTTGTGTCGCCGGTAGTCCTGCACGAAGCACGTGAGCGTATCCTGGG
The DNA here is from genome assembly GCA_036505095.1 of Phycisphaerae bacterium. Lineage (GTDB taxonomy): Bacteria > Planctomycetota > Phycisphaerae > UBA1845 > UBA1845 > DASXUA01. Next base: position 2,140 of record DASXUA010000180.1, on the reverse strand, counting down.
CGACGTCGCCGGCATCATTCTCATCCAGGCCCATCCGACGCAAAAATGCCACCAGAATGGGCCGATACCGCCGGTCGAACTCGCTCCAAACCGCCCGATTGCCCTGGTCGTGGAGGCCATCCAGCAGCGCTGTCGTGGTGATGGTCTGGTCAACGGGCGTCACCGGACGCTCCTCGTGCATCCAGGTCATCGTAACCCATCGGCGGCCTGCTTCCAATCCGGGAAACAGCGCGCCTTGGCGCGTCCGGCGACGCTTGGCCTGCGAAAAACCAGAAAAGCGCAGCGAACCTGGAGATTTCGGTCCTTCGAACGGAAGCAGGATAGAGGCGGTTGACGAACAGAAACAGTTAGAACTCGCTATGAAGGGAGAACTGAACATGCGGAAGCCAATCGTTGCAATTTGCTTGATGGGATACTTGGCTCTCAGCACCGCGCAGAGCCATGCGGTGCCGATCACGGCCTTTACGTATCAGGGGCAGCTCAAACAATCGGGCGTGCCGCTGAATGGCACGGCCGACTTCCGGTTCCGGCTCTACGATGCCTCGCAAATGGGCGTTCAAATTGGGCCGCAGGTGGATCAGAGCAACTTGAGTATGTCGAATGGTATGGTAGCGCTGCCACTCGATTTCGGCGCCGGCGCCTACACGTCCAGTAATCCGCGCTGGCTCGAGATCGACTTACGCTCACCCGCAGGAAGTGGGGCGTTCACCACGCTGGTGCCGCGGCAACCGCTGACTCCCACCCCCTTCGCGCTCAATTCGCGCGGGATCGACGTCGACGAGGGCGGCAACGTCGCCATCGGCGCGGATAACCCGGCGGCGCTGCTCGACGTGCATGGAACCGCCCGAGTGACGAGTTTCCAACTCCCCAGCGGCGCAGGCGAGGGCCTGGTGCTGACCTCGGATGCCAATGGCGTGGGAAGCTGGGGCGCGCTGCCGGGGTTGACACTGCCCTTCAGTGGCAGCGCCAACCTCTCCGCCGCAGGCGGATGTGTCTTCACCATCACTTGCACCGGGCTGGCGCCAGCCATCTGCGGCAATAATACGGCCACAAGCGGGACAACCTGCGGCGTCGTGGGCACGGCCAATAGCCCGAACGGCCGTGGCGTCTGTGGGAATGGCGCCACGGGCGTTCAGGGCACTTCGACCACGGCCAACGGCACGGGCGTGGCCGGCTACGCTAGCGGTGGGAGTGACGCCTGGGGCGTCTCCGGCGAGACCGTTACGGGTCAGGCCGTGATCGGCCGCGCCGGCACGGCGCCTCCAGGCGGGGGTTTCCCGGGCGGCACCGGCGTGGTCGGATTCTCCAATGTCCCGGGCGCCTTCGGCATGTGGGCCCAGGTGACCGATGGCAATGCGGTCGGCCTCACCGCCAGCAACATTTCCAATACCGGCCCAGGCTACGGACTCCGCAGCTTCAGCTCGAGCAGCTCGAATGGGGCCGCCAGCATCGGTGGAATTCAGGTTTCGCCGACCGGTAACACGGTGGGTGTTTACGGCGAGGCCTCCAGCAACAGCGGCTGGGGTGTATATGGCAATGCTACCGCCACCAGCGGCAACGCGAACGGCGTGTGGGGCAATAGCGTCAGCCCCAACGGCACGGGCGTGATCGGCGCCAATACCGCCAGCAGCGGGCTGGCGGCGGGTGTACACGGCTTCAGCTCCAGCACCACCGGCGGAGCCGGCGTGGTCGGCAGCAACTACATGCCTTCGGGCACGACCTACGGAGTGTACGGCGAGAGCGACAGCACGTCCGGTACGGGTGTGTTTGGGAACGTCACGGCCGCATCCGGATACACGCACGGCGTGACGGGCTACACGTCCAGCGACTACGGGGCAGGCGTGTTCGGCAACGCCTGGGCCACGACGGGGCCCGCAACCGGTGTCACAGGCATCAGCTATAGCAGTGGCGGCTATGGCGTGTATGGTCTCACTTATGACACCTCCGGCGTTACGTACGCCATCTACGGTCAATCCAACGGCAACCCCAACGGTTGGGCCGGGTACTTTTCGGGGAATGTGAACGTTACCGGCACGCTCAGCAAGGGCTTCGGTACGTTCAAGATCGACCATCCGCTCGACCCGGAGAACAAATACCTCTACCACTCCTTCGTCGAGTCGCCGGACATGAAGAACATTTA
>DASXUA010000179.1:0-3645 GCA_036505095.1 Phycisphaerae bacterium | reverse complement strand
CGCTAACCAGCCCTCAAAGGGCTGGGCTGAAGCCGCCTGCGGCGGCAAGCCCCGTGAACGGGGCTGAGGACGCCCGCCGATCCTGTCACGCACCCTCTTTCTTCTCGCAAAAGTTGGAGCGTTTCTTTCCCGGCGCTGCTGCGCACCGACAACTTGCGGGGAATTTAGTGACGCGCGGACGCGCACGCCATCGGAATCCACGCTCAATCGCGGGCGCGCCGCGAGTCAGGGCGCGCGGCGGTGCCCGTGCTGCTCCGGTGAGACGCTGGCACTAATCTAACGGTTTTTAGCTTCGAGAGTTGCCTGGGCGGCCGCCAGCCGTGCGATCGGCACGCGGAACGGACTGCACGAGACGTAATCCATGCCGACACGGTGGCAGAACTTGACAGATTCGGCCTCGCCGCCATGCTCGCCGCAGATGCCCACCTTGAGTTTGCGGTTGGCTGACCGTCCGCGCTGGATGCCCCACTGGACCAGCAGGCCCACGCCCTCCTGATCGAGCGTCTGGAACGGATCATCCTTGAAGATCGCAGCCTTCTGCTGATCGACGTACTCCGGCAGAAAACGCCCGGCATCGTCGCGCGAGAGCGCCATGACGGTCTGAGTCAGGTCGTTGGTGCCGAAGCTGAAGAACTCGCACACGTCGGCCAGTTGGTCGGCCAGCAGGGCGGCGCGGGGGGTTTCGATCATCGTGCCCACCAGATACGACAGCCGTACCTTCGCGCGCTTGAGGATTTCGTCGGCCACACGGCGCGTCCGATCTACCAGGATTTGCAACTCCTTCCGGTCGATCGCCAGCGGGATCATGATTTCGGGGATGGCTTTGATGCGCCGGCGCACGCAATCAACCGCGGCCTCGATGATCGCCCGTACCTGCATGTCGAGAATCTCCGGATAGGTGATGCACAGGCGGCAGCCGCGATGACCCAGCATCGGATTGGCCTCGTGGAGCTGCTGGGCACGATGCCGGATATGTTCGACGGCCACCCCGGAGTACTCGCTGAGCCGCTGCATGTCGGCCTCGTCATGCGGCAGGAACTCGTGCAGGGGCGGGTCGATCAGGCGAATCGTCACCGGCCGGCCCGTCATCGCCTCGAAGATCCCGATGAAATCCGCCCGCTGATAAGGCAGCAGCTTGTCGAGCGCCCGACGGCGCGCATCGACATCGTCCGCCACGATCATTTCTTGCATCGCCAAGCGCCGATCCTCGGTGGCGAAGAACATGTGCTCTGTGCGGCAAAGGCCAATGCCTTCGGCGCCCATTTCAATGGCCTTGCGTGCATCTTCGGGTGTATCAGCATTCGTGCGCACCCGCAGGCGACGGCGCTGGTCGGCCCAGTGCATGAGCGTGTCGAATTCTTGCGGCGGCTCGGGCCGGACGAGCGGAATCTCGCCCTGATAGACGGTGCCGCTGGTGCCGTCGAGCGTGATGGGTTCGCCCTCGCGCACTTCACGGCCGTTAAAGTGCAGCGCGCGGCCGGCGTAATCGACGCGCAGGTCCTCGCATCCCACGATGCAGCACTTGCCCCAGCCGCGCGCAACGACCGCCGCGTGCGAGGTCTTGCCGCCCGTAGCGGTCAGGATTCCGACGGCGGCATGCATGCCCCCTACGTCCTCGGGTGAAGTCTCCTTTCGCACGAGAATGACGCGCTGCCCGCTGGCCGCCTGGGTCTCGGCGTCGGCGGCGTGAAATACGACCTGGCCGCTGGCCGCGCCGGGGACGGCGTTGATGCCGGCACCGATCCGCCGGGCGACCAGTTCATTCGCCGGGACCGCTGGATCGATAATCGGATAAAACAACCGCTCGATGTCGACCGATTTGATCCGCAGCAGCGCCTGCTCGTGCGTGATAATCGGGCGGCTGGCGGCGGCCGCGTAGCGCGCCGGCAACAAGCCCTTCTTGACCAGCCGCCGCGCTTGCGTGGGGGTCATCAGGGCGCGCGAGGCCTGATCGACGGCGATCTTGAAAGCCGCGGCCGGCGAGCGCTTGCCCGTGCGGCATTGCAACATGTACAGCTTGCCGCGCTCGATGGTGAATTCCAGGTCCTGCATGTCCTGGTAATGAATTTCGAGCATGGCGCGCACGCCTTCGAGCTGCTCGTAGATGGCCGGCATGAGGCGCAGAAGCGCGCTCAGCTTGATCGGCGTGCGCACGCCGGCCACGACGTCCTCGCCCTGGGCGTCGATCAGCAGATCGCCGTAAAAAGTGTTCTCGCCGGTGGAGGGATCGCGCGTGAAGCAGACACCCGTGCCGCTGTCCTCACCCATGTTGCCGAAAACCATCTGGCAGACGTTGACGGCCGTGCCGGCCAGGCCCTCGATCTTCTCGACGCGGCGGTAGGTGGCGGCTTTCTCCGCCATCCAGCTTCCGAACACCGCGTTGACGGATTCGACGAGCTGCGCGTAGGGTTCTTGCGGGAACGGTTGGCCGACATGCTCCGCGTAAATCTGCTTGAAGTGCGCGATCAGGCTTTCGAGCTCGGCCTCGTCGACATCCGTGTCGAGCACTTTCTCATTTTGCGCCTTGCCGAGCCGGGCGCGCGTTTGCTGCTGCTTGACCTGCTCGAAGGCTTCATCGAAGCGGTGGCGCTCGATACCCTTGGCGGTCGAGCCGAACATCATGATGAAGCGGCGATAGGCATCGAGGGCGAAGCGGCGATTATTCGAGGCCCGCGCCAGCCCCTCGACGGATTGGTCGTTCAGGCCGAGGTTGAGAATGGTCTCCATCATCCCGGGCATCGACAGGGCGGCACCGCTGCGGACCGAGACCAACAATGGATCGTGCGGATCGCCGAGCCGCTTGCCGGCGGCTTTCTCGAGCTTGGCGAGATTCTGGCGTACGTGCAAGTCGAGCCCGGCCGGCCATTTGCGGCCGCGCTCGTAATAGCGGGCACACGCCTGCGTGGTGATGGTAAACCCGGCCGGCACGGGCAATCCGATGCGAGTCATCTCCGCCAGCCCGGCGCCTTTACCGCCAAGCAGGGTTTTGTCCGTGCCCTTTCCCTCTGCTGTGCCGTTGCCAAAAAAGTAAACGTATTTCGTCATGCCGGCCATGGCACTAATCGCCTCCTTCTGCGCTTGTGCATCCGCGACTATAAGGACGATCGGCCGTGCAGGGAAGCCGCTAGCCATGAGCTGTCAGCGGTTGGGTTTCGCCGCCGGAACCGCCGAAATGCGCGCGGACTAACCGCCCAGTCGCCAGGGACGCCACGTGAGCACGATGTGCCGGACGCGCTCCTGGCCGCCCCGCCCCACCACGGCGGGTCTGCGACACGGCGGATCTGCGACTTGGCAACGGGGCGGTTTTGCGCGGCCGCCGGGACGCTAGAATGTGAGGGTCTTCGCCGCGGCGAGGAATCTCGAGGAGCAAAGCGTGGTAAACCAACCCTTGCCCGAATCGCTGCGGCCGCTGTTCTGGGATTACGATTTCGAGCAACTCGGATGGCCGGAGCATCGTGACTTCGTGATCGCCCGGATCCTCCAGAACGGCGGTGATGACGCCATTGCATGGTTGCACGAGGTGGTTGGAGATACTGAATTGGCCCGCTGGTTGCGTGAACGCCGCGGGCGGGGGCTTGATCCCAGGCAAATGCGCTATTGGCAGGTGATCCTCGACCTGCCAGCGCAGGAAGTAGACCAATGGAT
>DASXUA010000178.1:0-1935 GCA_036505095.1 Phycisphaerae bacterium | reverse complement strand
GTCACGCGGCTGGGGAGAGTGGTCATGAGCCTGCGTCCGCCGACCACACGGGTGGGCCCGGGTCCAGCAAGGCTCACCCGTTTCTTTTCTACCAGTCCTCGTTGGGTTTACCGAACGACAAATAGGGGAGAGGGCCGGGGTGAGGGGCAGGTCATGCGTCGAATGTCGCTGGGATGGGTGGGAATCGGATTGGGATGTGCCGGCGCCTGGGGCCAGAGTCGGCCCGCGGAGCGGCGCTGGGAGCCGGTCGGCCGGTTCGATTCGCCCGAGGTGCAGGAATCATCGGGCGTGGTCAAGAGCCGGCGCTACGCGGGTGTCTTCTGGACGCACGGCGACTCGGGTAATCCGGCCGCCATCTTCGCCTTTCGCGAAAACGGCCAAGTGCTGGCGCGCATCGATGTCGAGGGGGCGCTCAACATCGACTGGGAGGATATCGCAGCCGACGAGGATGGCTACCTCTATCTCGGCGACATCGGCAACAACTTCGCGGTCCTGACGCAGCGCTACATCTACAAGGTGCGCGAGCCCGATCCCTTCGCCAAGCCGCCCCAACCCATAAAACCCGAGAGCATCTACGTCTACACCTTCGAGGGCCGGCCGTTCGACGCCGAAGCCCTGCTGCTCATTCGCGGCGAGCTGTACATCATCAGCAAGCCGGAGCACGGCTCGGCGAGTCTTTATCGCCTTGAAGCGCCTGATGCAAAGCGTCCGCATCAACTTGTGCCGCGCGCCGTTGCCAAGCTGCCTCTCGGCCGCGTGACGGGCGGCGACGTCGCGCCCGATGGCAAGCTCCTGGCGGTCTGCACGTGCGACACGCTCGAGGTCTATCGCCTGCCGGAGTCTGGACCGCCCGTATTCAACGATGACGCCTTGTTGGGGCGCGTGCGGTTTCCATGCGGCTCGGTCGAGGCGTGCTGCTTCGATAGTGATCCGGGACACGCTAGCCGGCACGCCGGCGCGCGAGTCCCGGACGACGACATCATCCTGACGGCCGAAAGCGACGAAATCTACCGCGTGCACGCGGCGGATCTCAAGGAGCGCGTGAACTTCAGGTAGTGCCATGCGACACGTTCATGAACCGCTGGCCCGATTCGGCCCGCGGCATAGCGGGAAGCCGGCCCTGTAACTGAGCGGCAGCGGCGGGTACAATCAGATCAACACGGTCGGCCAGCGCCGCCCGCCTCCCGTCGCGACGCTGAGGATGGACAATTATGGGCCGCTGCCATTCGAGCACATTCCACCGGGCATGGACGGCGGCGACGCTGCTGGTGCTCACGGCGCTGGCGACTCCGGGCGCGCATGCGCAGCCGGCCTTCTGCCTGCGCGATGCCGACGGCGACCGGCATCCGCTGTTTGGCAATCCCGAGGCGATGCTGAATCCCATTATGGCCGTCAACGGCGCGGTCGATATGACGCCGACCAACGGCGCCATCGGCGATCTGGACGGCGATGGCGACTTGGACGCGGTTTCGACCTGGGCCGGCAGGAATCCCGCGGTCGATCCGACCACCAACATCAGCGTGCTGCTCAACCGCGGGGATGGGACGTTTCTTGATTACGCGATTTACCCGTGTGGCGACTACCCGACTTCGGTAGCCATTGGCGACCTGAACGGCGATGGGCTGAATGATCTAGCCGTAACGAACGACTTCAGCGGGCAGGTGTCGGTATTGATGAACGCGGGTGGGGGCACGTTTCCGAATCGGGTGACCTACACAGTTGGCACGCAGCCGCGCTCCTGCCTGATTGCGGATTTCAACGAGGATGGGATGTTGGACTTGGCCGTGGGCAACGCCCAGAGCAATGACGTCTCGATCCTGATGAACATCGGTGGGGGAGCGTTTGCTCCGGCGGTGACCTACTCGGCGCTCAACATCCCCGACGGAACCGCCTACTACAGCGAGCCGCTGGCCTTCGGTGGACCGTACATGGCGG
>DASXUA010000177.1:0-16732 GCA_036505095.1 Phycisphaerae bacterium | reverse complement strand
TTGAAGACCTGCGTCGAATTAATGCCATTGAGCAGTTGCACCAGGCGCAGCAAGTCGACGGTGTTGACCGGATTGCCCGGCTCGTGGCTGCGGTCGACATTGTAGCGTGCCAAATTCGCCGGCAGATTGGCCTGGCCGTTGCCCAGCGCCGTGACGAGTTCGACCAGGTCGATCGTGTCCGAGCCGCCGGTCATGTTGACATCGCCGGGCAGTGATTGATAGCGAAGATTCTGCCCGGGCCCGGCGCCGGCGAAGGTGATGCTGGTGCAGGCCGCGGCTGGAATCACACCGCTCAAGGTGAGTTGATACTGCGTGCCGCTGCCGCTGACGTTGGTAACCGTGGGGCAGGCCGCCGGTAGTGCGCCCGTGCACGCAACCTGAATGTAAGGGAGCGCTGGCGCGGGGACTGGCGGCACACTGAACGTCACGCTGATGGTGCTGTATTCCACGCTGCCCTCGGCCGGCGTGCCGGGTGCGCCGATGCCCTGGGGGACCAGCGTTCGGGTCGTGTTCTGCAACACATCCCGGAACGGCTGTACGGCGCTGCCGACGTACGGATTATGTAGCGGCGGATTCGCCGCGACGATGCAAGCGCCCGCGATGAATTCATAAATCCGCAAGCCGTGCAGGCCCAGATTGACCGCGATCTCCGGCCGTCCGTCGCTATCGAAATCGCCGGCCGTCAGGCTGTCGCCGTATCCGACCAGCAGACCGATCATGTCGCTGCTGAAGAGTACCGTGGAAGGCGAGGCGCCGTCGCGGACGTAGAGGTGATCATATAGGGCGAAGGCGAGGTCTTTCACACCATCGCCCGTAAAATCGGTGACAGCCAGGCCGTTTATTTCTCCGCCCAGGCTCGCAATGATCGGGGTGACGGCACCGTTCGGATGCACTAGCTGAATAAGGCCGCCAGCGGTCCCGATGATGACTTCGGAGAGCCCGTCGCCGTCGAAGTCCGCAGCCGTCAGCGCTGTAACGAGGGAGCCGGCCACCAATTGCAACTGGTGCGTGGCGCCATCGTACCCCAGCACGGGTCCCCCGAACTGGCTCCCCAGTATCTCCAGCGCGGGATCGGCGTCGATATTCGCGACGCGCAGTAAGGAGAAAGGGGAGAGCGCGCCGCCGGACGGTCCGCTGTTCCATTCTTCGACACCCGATTGCGCATTGTAAACATAAAAACGGGCGTCGGGCGCCGCGGCGTTCTCACGGCCAACGCCCGCCACTACGTCGAGTTGCCCGTCTGCGTCTACATCGGCGACTTCCATGGAGTAGTAGGTCAGGCCTGCAGGTAACGACTTTTGCCACTGTTGGATGTGCGTGAGGCCATCATAGCAGCGGAGCGTCCCGACCGAACCGCTGCGCGTGGTGACGAAGATCTCTGTCTGGGGATCAGCATCGACGTTGGCATGGCGGATGCGCCACAGTTGGTCGCCATTGGCTCCGGGTGGGGGACCTTGATACTCAAGGGCGTGGCTGTGCGCGTCGACAATATAGAACGGCGCGTTGCCGGTTCCGCCGTCCGAGGTGAATCCACCGTAGATCAGCTCCGGTTGCCCGTCGTTGTCTACATCGCCATAGTCGAACGCATAAAACGGTCCACTCACGTCAGCGCTCTGCCATTTGATGTTATGCGTGAGCGTGTCGTAAATGACGAGGTAATTGCCACCCGTCGTGCTGTAGCCGGCGCCGACTGCCAAGTCGGGAATTCCGTCGCCATCGGTATCGCCAACGGCCACGTCGGTTACGGTGGTCGCCGGCGCCGTGACGGACCATTGCGGCGCGCCGTTCTGTCCGTTGTAGATTCCGACTACTCCTCCCGCGGTGCCGCGAACAATATCGAGCGAACCATTCCCATCGACGTCGCCGACCTTGAGCGCCTGGAGCGCTGCGCCGATCGACGGAATCGTGAAGGCGCTGGCATGCAGCTCGGCATTGAAGGCCGTGATCTGCGACGAGTCGTATCCGGCTACGATTTCGTCGCGACCGTCGCCATCAAGGTCGGCGAGCGCAAGATGGGTACCAAAGCCGGGAGCATAGTTCCACTCGACCGCGTGCGTGACGCCATTAAGGACATAGCCCGGAGCGCTGCCATTGGCGATCACGATCTCCTTGGCTGAATCATTGTCGACGTTGCCGACGGCGAGATCCTGGCCCCCGAAGCTGCCGCTGTATTCCAGGGCGCCGCTGGCGACGTCGTAAACGTACAGCGTAGTGGCCGAGCAGAACACGAACTCGAGACTGCCGTCCGAATCGACATCGACGACGGTCAGCCCGCGAATGCTGCTGACCGCGGTATCCAGGAATTTGATGAGTGCGTGAGTCACACCATCATACACCAACACCCCGCTCCAGAAACCCACGCAGATATCCTGGCTGACGTTTCCATCGATGTTGGCGACACGAATGCTCCAGATATCAGGAACGTACGGGTCGCTCGCCCAGGCGTGAGTGTACGAGCCGGAATCAAATCGCAGGATCTCCCAGAATCGATGCGGGTAGAAACCATCGTGACTCGCGCCGGCCACGATTTCGTTCGTGCCGTCGCCATCGAGATCGACGATGTGCAATCCGGTAGCGCCGATTCCGCGGCCGAAGACCGGGCGCTGCCATTCGGTATTGGCTTGAAAACCGGCCGGTCCCGGCGGATTGGCCGCGGCGTATTCCGGCAGCAGGCACACCCAACCCGCAAAAATGAACGAGCGTCCCGCGCGTGACATGGCGGCCCTCCAGTTGGCTTCGATACGTCGCGAACGAGCCGTAGGCTATCGTCGATTGAACTCGCGATCAATCGCGTGGCGGGGTGTGGCCATCCGGTCAGTCCGGTCAATTTGCCTGAAACGGGCGGTCGTACATTTTGGCCGAGCGTCCGCCGTCGCCGCAGGCCTCCGTGCCCGCACCGGCGCGAGGTGATGAGTTGGTCATACTCCGTTGGCGTACGCGTCGGCTGACGCAGGACTCAGCATGCGCTATCGCGGCTGATGTGCGTGTCGCATCGTTCCGCGGACTGACGTAAGTATCGGACCGAGCGCGAGTTCGGGCTGCATCCGCGGCGGCGCTCCGGCCCGAATTGGGATCGGCCGGTCGCGTATCGTAGAGATAACGTGGAAGCTGTCGTGTCCCCTTTCGAGGTCCCGTGTGCCCGTTTCCGGGTACACGGGACCGGTTTTTCTAGAGACTAGAAACTGGAAATAGAGACTAGACGAGCCGCCTGCGCAAATGGCGGCAGGGCAGCTCTTCGAACCACGGACGAGCAGCGAGTCTCCAGTCTCTAGACCCATAAGTAAACCGGATGCGGTCAGCATCCGAAATACACGGAGGTCTAGAGACGAGAAACCAGAGACTAGACACTGGACCAGCGTGGCTCATCGCCATCAGCGGCGGAGCGCTCATCTAGTTTCTGTCCCCAGTTTCTAGACCCGGGAGAACGCCGCGTGTCAGCGCTTGGCAGCCGTCTGCTCGATTCGGTAGTCACGACCGGGAACTACCTCGAACTTCAGGAACGGCTCGACGCGCTCGACAGCGAATTGGACGAGCTGCGGCGTCGCGACGATGCGTGGACGCTGAGCTTTCAGCAACTCGATCAGCAGCTCCGCCTGGCCAGCCAGGTGCAGCGCGACCTGCTGCCGCAGCGGCCGCCGGAAATTCGCGCGGGGCGAATCCACACCCTGTTCCACCCGGCCGAGCATGTGAGCGGGGATATCTACAACCTCGCGCGGCTGGATGAATCGACGGTTTGCCTGGCATTGGCCGACGCGACTGGTCACGGCATCGCGGCCGCGCTGCTGACGGTTTTCATCAAGCAGGGGCTGCGCGGCAAGGAGACCTACGACGGCTGCTATCGCATTCTTTCGCCGGCCGACGTGCTGGAGCGGCTCAACGTCGATCTGCTGGAAACAAATCTGTCGGACGGCCAGTTTGTGACGGCGGTATACGCGGTGTTTGACGAACAGGAGCGGACGCTGACCTGGGGGCGCGCCGGTGCGCCGCATCCGATTCTCGTGCGGCGCGGCGCTGAGCCGCGCTTGTTGAGCAGCGCGGGTACACTGCTGGGCGCCGTGGCCAATTCGAAGTATGAGACGGCCAGCATGGTGATGCGGCCGGGCGACACGGTTCTACTGTACACCGACGGGTTGGAAGCGTTGCTCGTCCCCAAACAGAGCCGGCATCATCCGCGCGGCCTGCAGGGCACGCCGTGGTTCGCGGAGCTTGGCGAGCGCCCGATCGAAAAGTCACTCGACGAAATTCGCACGCGCCTGACGACGCTCGATCCTCACGACTGGCCGGTGGATGACGTGACGGTCGTGGCGCTCAGCATGACGCAGCCCTGAGTCCCGAGACTTGCCTCTGAGTTTCTGAGCGCGCTTCGCAGGGTGAAATCCCACTCTCAGCCTGGGCGCTACGACTTGACGCGCTGCAGCTCGAAGTGGGCGGTGTGCGTGGTCTGGCCCTTGTCCTGCATCACCCATTCGCTGACCAGATGGTTGTCGTCGACGAACGTGTGCGTCACCGCATGCATGTGCGGATCATTCTCGGATTTCATGTTGCCGCCGTGGCCGGTGCAGATGAACTTGATGGTCTTGGCGTCCGTGCCCTTCTCGGCCTTCATGTGCGGCTGATTGCCCATCATGCAGTAATGCGTCAGCACCAGGTCGTCGCCGTCGAGCGTGTAGACCGTGACCATTTCGTTGGGAGTATCGGCGAACAGAGTCTCCATCACCGCGCTGCCGCCGGCCGTCACTTTGTAGCTGACCGTGACTTCCTTATGTTCGGCCTGGTCGCCCGTTCCCTGCCACTTACCCGCCAGCTTCTTGAGCCGCTCGAGCTGGGCGGCAGCGGCGCTTTCCTTCTTGGCTTCCTGGCCGGCCGCGGGGGCGCTGGCGATCAGACCGAAACCAGCGATTGATGACACTAAAGTCCAATGCATCTTGTTCTTCATTGTGAGCTCCTCTCAAACAGGATGGCCATGACCGCTCGTTCTGCCAAGCCTTATCCAGCCAACCAGTTTTCGGTTTTGATGCTCGAAATCGCGCCAAAATCACGGTCAGTTGTGAGGACTGTCAAGTCCATACGACGAGCGAGCGCTGCAACCATCATGTCAACTTGTGAAAGCACCCGCCCGTCTTGACGAAGCTCCGAATAAACTCGGCCGTAGATTTGCACCGTGCCGAAGTCAATGGGCCAGATTCGAATTTGTCTCAGAAAGACTCGCAGCGCCTTCCAATTCTCTTCTCGTCGGGCGGTCTGCTCGATCCCCGCCGCCAGTTCGCACAGCACTGGCGAGCAGCTGCCTACGCGCCATCCCTCTCTGCGAGCGGCGAGAATCCGTTTATAGACAACCGACTCATCATCTAGTGCCGCACTGAGATGATTCGTGTCCAAAACATAGCCAGTCACTTACCGGACTCCATCCGGCGCCGCACGCACGCCTTGGCGAGAGCATCCGCTTCCTCGAGCACCGCGCGCACTCGTTCCCGCTCACCGGGCTCATATTGAAAAGGACCGACGGCGCGCCACTCGGCGTCCCAACGGTCAATGTCTTCCGGATCGTCGCTGGGCTCCTCATAGTCCAACTCCACACGCACCTCCTGACCATCGGACCATTCGGGGGGGACCGGCTCCACTGGATAGATCAAGCCGTTGCGATAGATTGCCCGAATCATACGAGTTCTCCTCATTCGCGGGGGTTGCTTACGCGGCTAGGCGAAGTAACGGCACGCCGGGCACTCGTTCACCTTCATTGTATCTGACAAACCGTGCCGTTCAACGCAGCTACCCACTCTCATAGGATGGGCACGTGCGCGGCGATGAGGAAGCTTCAACAGGTCGCCGCCGCCGGAGGCCACCGGCCATGGCGCGTACGTGCAGGCGAGACGCCTGCACCACAACTATTCGATCTGGCGCATGTCGCCGTCGGGTTTGTCGACCGCCAGCACCGAGTGGATCGGGTACTGCGCGAGCTTCTTGCGGCCGCCGAGGTAGGCCAGCTCGATGAGGAAGGCGACGCCGATGATGTTGCCACCCAGGGCTTCGACCAGGCGGCAGCAGGCGGCCATCGTGCCGCCGGTGGCCAGCAGGTCGTCGATCATCAGGACGCGATCGCCTTTGTGGATGCCGTCTTTGTGGATCTCCAGCGTGTCGGTGCCGTATTCCAGGTCGTAGGACTCGCGGTGCGTCTGGTGCGGGAGCTTGCCGGGCTTGCGGATGGGTATGAAGCCGGCCGACAGGTTCCGGGCAACGGCCGTGCCGAAGATGAAACCGCGCGACTCGGCCCCCACCACCACGTCGATGTGCTGATGGCGGAACGGTTGCGTCAGGTACTCGACGGCCAACGAGAGCCCGCCGGGATCGCGCAGCAGCGGCGTAATGTCCTTGAACATGATGCCGGGTTTGGGAAAGTTCGGAACGTCGCGGATCAGGTCACGCAGACGCGTCAGGACCGGTTGAGGGGTCTGGGGCATGGACGCATTGTAGAGCAGCGAATAGGGGCAGGGAACAGGGGTTCAGGGTTCGGTTTCAGGAGTCAGGTCGTGGACCAGGATGACCATATCGTGCGGCTGGAAGTCGATGTCGCGGACGTAATCCTTGATGCGCGCGACCTCGCGGTAACCGTACTTGCGCATGAAGGCGATCACGTCGTGCTGCTCGGCCATGCAGTGGGCTTCGGTTTTGCTGAGCGCCACATTCCGGGCCACCTCGTGCAGTTCGTGGATTAATATGGTCGCCAGACCCTTACCCCGATAGTCGGGGTGCACCAAATATCGAACTCGGCCGATGTGGGCCTGCCAGCCCGTCCGGTCCTGATGCAGGGTCGCGTCGGCCACAATCTGATCGCCCGCGATCCCCAGCAGGGGAAAAACCGTGGAGAAATCGAGGCGGTGACACCAGCCGGCGATCACATAGGGGTCCGTCACTTTGTCCTTGATGAACATGCGGTTGGACAGGGGGATCGACTGGAAAAACTCCAGCAAGCGGGTTTCGTCCGTGGAACGCAGGGGACGCAGCGTGACCTCGGTGCCGTCGTTCAGGCGCACCTGCCGCGGGTAACGAGCCTCGACTACGGTGTGGATCATCCGGAAGGCGGGAGTTACGTCCGCGAGGGCGGAATGTCAAGCTGAATCCGCCTGCGACGGGGTTTTTGGGACCGCCGTGCGGGTCGGAGCATCACGGTCAGAGACCGCTCCCCACGCGGCCGGCGGAAGGGTTGTCAACTTGACAGCCAGTTGGCAAATCTGAACAATGCCACGCTCGAACTATGGGGCCAATCTGTGAGGGCGGCCCGAACGTTCGTCCAGTCGCCACGGCGATTCGCGGTGGCGAGGTTAAGGCACGACCCACCTTGCAGGTCGTCTGGGCAACTTGACTTGTCCCGGAGCGTCGCGACGACTCGTGCGAAGCGAAGTCCCTCCGCGGCGGAGCGGTGCCAATGCCGCGATTTTTGGTCGTGAGCATGCTTATGCTCAGAACCCCGCCTGCTTGGGCGGGGGGAGTTGCGCGCGGGTAGCGCGCCAGGACGTCACCCCCCACTCGCGTGGGGGGTTCTGAAGAGGTCTGCATCCATGATGGCTAGTTCTCGAATGATTCTCGCGCGCCGCCGCTGGGCGCCGGCGGGATTGGGGTTTTGCACACTTTTGGTTTTGGTCTCGGCCTCGCTGGGAGTGCAGCCGGTGTATTACGCGGCCAACCGGACCGCGTATCCGCTGGTGCGCTCGACGAACGAATTGTTCGTCATGTGCCAGACGGAGGACGGTGGGCAAGCCGCCCTGGCGGCCAACAATCTCGGGCTGGGCCGCTTCGAAGCGGTGCCGCTGGTGAACTGGCCGCACTGCGCGATCCTGAAAGTGCCGAGCGTGACACGCGCGGTGCGCGACGCGGCCCGCAAGCTGCCTGGCGTCAAGTCCGTGCGGCCGGTGTACCGCTTCAGCATCAACCATGCAGGCGGGGTGCCGGCACCACGAGACGTGCCGGTGTTCTCCAGCGGCACAGCCGTGGTGCGGCTGCGCGGTGGCGTGGCCGACGCCGAGCGCGACCAGATGTTTACCGACTATGGCATACGCCTCGTCGAGGTGTTTGCTGGGCTGCCCGACACCTACATCGTCGAGCCGGTGGGCGATCCAGATGAAGACGAGGTGCGCGTCGCGGCGGCGCTGCACGTGGATGGGCGCGTGCTATACGCGCATGCCAATATCATCAGCCCGTATACCACCAGACAGACCGCCCCTCCGCCGCAGGATCCGATCTACCCGCGACAGTGGCATCTGAACAATACCGGACAGGATGGAGCGGTGGCGGGATCTGACATTGATGCACCGGAAGCCTGGGGGCTGGGGATGGGCCAGAACGTGCGCGTCGGGTTGTTGGACTCGGGAGTAGATATCCTGCATGAGGATCTGATGGGGAACTACAGCGGAATAGGACAGGATGCTTCGAATGGCGGCAGCGATCCACGGCCCCAGCAGCCGGATGAAAACCACGGCACGGCCGTTATCGGCCTGATCTGCGCTGCGGCCAACAACCTGGGCGTGCGCGGCGTGGCGCCGCTGGCGAACTTTGCAGCCTCGCGCGGGATCGGACTCCCGGTAACCGATGCGCAACTCGCCAGCGCCTTTACGTTCGCGCGGGCGCAGAACGTGGACGTACACAACAACAGTTGGGGACCGGGCATTCCCAATGCGATCCCCAACTCGCCCATCATCGAGGACGCCATCCGCACGGCTTTTCAGCAGGGGCGCGATCCAGATGGCCCCTCCGGCCCGATGCCGGCGCGCGGCATGGTGGTCCTGTTCGCGTCCGGCAATGACTACTCAGAAATCATGCCGGGCTTCGACTATGCCACCATGGACGAAGTGATCGGCGTAGGGGCCACGGACGCGGCCGACTTCCGCAGCGCGTATAGCAACTACGGCGGTTTTCTGGATGTGGTCGCGCCCAGCGGCGCCGATGCCGAGCAGGAAATCCTGGGACTCAACCTGCCCGGGTTGGTCACAACGGATGTGACGGACAGTGCTGGCGGGGCGACCAACGGCTACAATTCCGGCGGTTTCTGCCTGCCGCCCGTTTGCGGTCCGGACGCGGTGCCGGATCTGCCCAATTCGAAATATCACTTGTTCTTCAGCGGGACGTCGGGCGCGTGCCCGGTGGCCAGCGGCGTGGCCGCCCTGGTCGTCGGGATCAATCCGATTCTGACGGCGCGTCAGGTGCGGGTGATCATGGAGCACACGGCCCAGAAAGTCTCGCCGATGGATGCGCAGTACGACGCCGTCACCAGCCGCAGCCTGAGGTACGGCTATGGCCGCGTGAACGCACACCTGGCGGCGATGGCGGCGAAGGACTCCACCACGAACGGCGGCTTTACCTGGCCCGAGCCGCCCGGCAACATCAGCGTGATGAATAATCGGCTGAGCTGGAGCTTCGGCGACCAGGATACGGACAAGGTGATGGTCGTGGAGAGCAACGCGGTCATCCAATGGATCCCGACCGACGACACGCTGTACATGGTGGGGCAGGAAGTGCAGACGGGCGTGTTCGTGCGGAAGATCAGCCTAAACGACCCCGGCGACCAGTTCTTTCAATTCGCGCAGACGACCGGCACCACCTATTTCGGGCTGTTCGCGATCGGGAAAACGCTGCCGCCGCCGCCGCCCCCCGCGCCGCCGCCGCCGATCCGTTATTCATTCGGCGTGCTGGTAAACTCGCAAGGCGTGGTGGTGGGGGCCGGACCCAGCGCGGGCGGCGCCGGGAGCACGCCGGTGACCATCGCTCCGTCCATGCCCGCGGTGACGATCACGGCCAATCCGCTGTTCGGCAACTCGCCGCTGACGGTGCAGTTCCACGGGAACGCGCTGACGGACTCGCCGATCACCAGCGTGCGTTGGGATTTCGATGACGGAACGATGTCCGACACCGCCACCGTGACCCATACGTACACGGTGACCAACGGCACGACGCAGCGCTTCATCGCAACCTTCACGGTGACCGATTCGGACAGCGATAGCAGCAGCCGCAGCATCGCCATCGACGTGACTGACACGAGCAACGCCGGTGGGGGCGGCGGCACGAACGAGCCGCCTCCGGACAGCAGCGTGCGCATCGTGGTCGGTACGCCGGGAACGGTCGGCTCGAATGTGGATTCGGGCGTGGCGCCTTTCACGGCCGAGTTGAGCCTCGATACCAGCAACCTGCAGGGCAGCCTGACGAGCGTCTCCTGGGACCTCGGCGACGGAACGCGGGCCACAAGCCTGTCGGTGCTGCACGTGTTCACCGCGCCGGGCATCTATCCGATTACGGCGACGGTCACCACTCAAACCAATCCCAGCACGACGATGCAGGTCACGACGACGCGGCTGATCACGGTGGAACCCGGTCTGGCCGGCAACGGCAATGTGAATCGGAACTCCGGGTTCCGGTTACCGCCAGCTAGCACCGGCGGCGGCGCGCCGTGCGGCGTCGGGATGCTCGCGCTGTTTGCAAGCCTGGCGGGTCTGGCACTGATGCGGCGACGCTGGTAAACGTGCGGGGCCGACTAAGGCTGACTGCCGGACCATAAGCCGATATACTCATCGCGGCGACCGCGAAGGCTGCCTGGCCGCAAGCCCAGCCGCCTTTGCGGTTCGCGATGCGCTGTCGGCTTCGTCATGCGAAAGACCTACATCCTCGACACCAACGTCCTGCTGCATGATCCGCACTCGCTGACGCGCTTCGTCGAAAATGACGTTCTCATCCCGATCGCGGTGATCGAGGAGGTGGATCGCTTCAAGCGCGAGCAGTCCGACCGGGGCCAGAACGCGCGCGAGGTCTCGCGCTGGCTCGACAGCCTGCGGAACGGGCGCAGCCTGTCGCAGGGCGTCGAGCTGGAGGGGGGCATCCGGCTGCGCGTGCATTGGGATCCGGAGGCGGCGCCGGGCGACAGCGGACCGGCCGATGGGCACATCCTGGCGCTGGCGCGCAAGGTTCGCAGCGAGCACCCCGAATCGCCGGTCATTATCGTGACGAAGGACATTAATCTGCGCATCCGCGCCGACGCAATGGGTCTGCACGCGCAGGATTACGAGTCGGACCGGGTGGTGTTATCGGAGATTTTTGACGGCCAGACGGAGGTGACGGTGGACCCGGCCGCTTATGCGGCGCTCGAAGCGCGGCAACCCGTCGCGGTTCCGGCGGACGGCGAGCTGGCGCCGAACCAGTATGTGCTGGTCCGCTCGGCCGCCGAACCCAAACACACGCTGCTGGCGCGGGTCGAAGGCGCCAGCGGAAAACTGCATCGTCTGGCGGCGTTCGAGGACGGCGTCTGCGGGATCAAGCCGCGCAATAAGGAGCAGTATTTCGCGCTGGACGCGCTGCTCGACGACCGGATCAAACTGGTGACCATCATGGGCAAGGCCGGGACGGGCAAGACGCTGCTGGCGCTGGCTTGTGCGCTACACCAGGTGCTGGTGAAAAAGCGCTACAAGGGGCTGATGGTGGCGCGGCCGACGGTGTCCGTGGGCAGGGAGATTGGCTATTTGCCCGGCGACGTGGAAGAAAAGATGGCGCCGTGGATGCGGCCCATCACCGACACGCTCGAGTTCCTCTTTGACAGCGCCAAGAGCATCGGCGGGCACCGCGATTACCGCACGCTATGGGATCATGGCACGATCGAAATCCAGTCGCTGGCGCTGATTCGCGGCCGCAGCATCTCGAATCACTACATCATCGTCGACGAGGCCCAGAATCTCTCGCCGCTGGAGGTCAAGACGGTCATCACGCGCGTGGGGTACGCTTCGAAAGTGGTGCTGACCGGCGACCCGTATCAGATCGATAATCCGTACGTGGACAGCGGCAGCAACGGGTTCAATTATCTGGTCAACCGCTTCCGGCGCGAGCCTATTGCGGCGCATATCGAGCTGCACAAGGGTGAGCGAAGTGAGCTGGCGGAGTTGGCTGCGAATCTGCTTTGATCTGGAATGTTCTGCTGGTCAGCGTGGCGCCGCTGCGGGCCGCGCGAATACGTTCGTCAAGGCCAGCCCGAAGCCGGGAAGCAGATTCGTAGACCAGGTACCTGACGAATCAAGAGGCTGTTCCTGCCAGGATTCCCCACGGCGCGAGAGGATGAGCGCTGAACGCTTGCGCAAATCGATGATCACGTACTCCTGAACACCGGCGCTAAGGTACTCATCACGCTTGATCTCGTAGTCGCGGCGAACACTCCTGCTTGAAATGACTTCGACGACGATTTCGGGACACCACTGGTCCCACGCATCCGCGTTGCCCTCAGCGCCAGGCGGAGGCGTGAGATACACAGCCACGTCTGGGTGTCGCTCGGAGGCCATGCCAGGTAGCCGCATAACGCAACCCAAGCCGCCCGAAATGAGGTAAATGATCCCGGGATGACTGACTCGGAGCTGATCCAGCGCGCTGCGCACGTTTTGCACGACCAGCTCGTGCGTAACATCCGGAACATCAACCACGATGACGCCTCGCTCGAGTTCGTAGAGGTAACCCTCGTCGGCCTCCGCGTGCGCAAAATCCGCGAGGGACATGCGCTGGCCGTCCATGTGTGGACCGATGCGGGTGACAGTAATTTGCTCGCTCGGCATGTGCATCGCTCGATTATAGCGGCTCAGCGGGCATTCTGGAAATTCGGAAGGCTTCGGTGGCCGCGTTTTCCGGCGCAACCCAGCTCGCGGTGCCGTCGGCCCAGATCTCGCGTTTCCAGATCGGCACGTCGCGCTTGAGGGTGTCGATCAGCCAGCGGCAGGCCTCGAAAGCTTCGCCGCGATGCGGGCAGGCGACGGCGATCATCACCGAAACTTCGCCGGGCGCGACGGTACCAATGCGGTGAACCAGCGCGAGCCGGCCGACGGCCCAGCGCTGCCGGGCCTGGTCCGCCAGCGTACGCATCTGCCGCAGGGCCATTGCGCCATAGGCTTCGTACTCCAGGCGCACGAGCGCACCGTGCTGCGGATGCATCTCGCAACGGGTCGTGCCTTCGAATATCACAATGCCGCCCAGAGAAACGTCTCCGGAAATCAGCGAGCGTACAGCGCCCGCATCGATCGGCGCGCGCTGCAGCACGACGTTCGTTGATTCCTCAACGTTGCCGCCGGAAACGGGCGGAATGACGGCAATCTCATCGCCGGGCTGCACGAGGTCCTGCGGCTTGGCGTAGTTCTGATTGATCGCGAAGCGCAGATGAGCCGCGCGCGCCGCCAGTCGCGGGAAGCGCGCGTAGATCTGATTGAAGAGCGACTCCAGCGACGCGGGTTCGCTCAAGTGCACGTCGCATTGGGCGCAACCCGCATCGTCGGCCGCTGGCCCAAAAAAGTAGACGGTCGCTGAGCCCATGGCCCCAAGTATAGCGTCCGATCAGTCGATGGGCGGAATGGACGCGCGAACTTGCTCGAGCAATTCGCGCGTGCCGTGCTGGTCGCACCAGCGATAAACGTAGTCCCAATCGAGTCGTCCGGCCTGAACGGCGATCACGTTCTGCGCGTCGTCCAGGTCCTTGCGACGCCGGCCGCGCTGTGACCAGCGTAACTTGCTGATAATGACATCTTCTGCGGCGGGAAAGTAGACGTTGCGGCCCATCAAGAGCTCGCGGCGCCGGCGAGCGAAGCGCTCGCGGTCGTGCGGATCGTCGCTAAGTAGGAAGAACTCGAATTTGAATCGACCGTGAGCAAGTTTGGCGATGTAACGATAGGTGCCCGTAATCGTCTCGAAGCTCATCTGCCGGTCAAGCCGGAACTCGGCCCCGAGCCGGTCGGCAAGTTCGCCTATGGAGGATGACCCAAGCTCGAGCACGAAATCCGCATCCTGCGTCGAGCGCGGAATCGCGTAGTGATTGCTGGCGAACGAGCCGGAGAGGACGTAGGGGAGCTGCAGGTCGTTGAGCGCGTCGATTACGGCGATCACCGCCTCGTCGCTCTTCACACACGCCCCTCCAGCCGCCGGCCTAACGCGAGCCGCGCCTCCAGAATCCGCTCGCATTCCTCGTCGCTGGCATCTGGATATTGTGCGCGAATGCCATCCAGCGTTACGCGGCACGCCAGATCGAAGAGCTGCGCGCCGGCCAAGAGCTTTTCTTCGGGCGCCATGGCGCGGGCCTCAAGCACTTCCTCGCGATAGAGCGCGTCAATGAGTTCCTTGGTCGGTTCCATTCTTCACCGATTCCCAGAGCAATTCCGCCACGTCCAGTTGTGGGATTTCCGGCTGATGCTTGGCGGCCAGGCCGTCGGTCAGCATGCGCATGCAGAAGGGGCAGGCGCTGGCAACCGCG
The DNA here is from genome assembly GCA_036505095.1 of Phycisphaerae bacterium. Classification (GTDB taxonomy): domain Bacteria; phylum Planctomycetota; class Phycisphaerae; order UBA1845; family UBA1845; genus DASXUA01. The sequence goes on along the minus strand of DASXUA010000177.1, from coordinate 2,481 downwards.
TCGGGCTGCGTGGCCAGAAGTTGCTCGGTGCGGCGGATGTTGACGCGCTCGGCGCCGGGCTCCTCTTCCTTGAACATGTTCGCGCCGCCGGCCCCGCAGCACATCCCGCGGTCACGGGTCTGCACGGGCTCGAGCACCGTCAGGCCGGGAATGCTCGCCAGCACGTAGCGCGGGGCATCGTATACGTCGTTGTAGCGGCCCAGGTAACACGAATCGTGGTAGACGACGCGTAGCCCGCCCCGGCCCTGCGGGTTTTCAGAACCCCCCACGCCAGTGGGGGGTGTGGTCGGCGTGGCGTGCGCCGTCGCGTCACTGTGCGTCACCCCGCCCTCGCGGGCGGGGTTCTGATACGGCGTGCGCTGCGGTTTGATACGCCCCTGGCTCAGCAACTCGGCTAGAAATGTGCTGTGATGCACCACGTCAAACTTGCCGCCGAAATCGGGATACTCGTTCTTGAGGGTATTGAAGCAGTGCGGGCAGCTTGTGACGATTCTCTTCTTGCTCACTTCGTAGCGGTTCAGCGTCTCCACGTTCTGCTGCGCGAACATCTGGAAGAGGAACTCGTTGCCGGCGCGGCGGGCGGGGTCGCCGGTGCAGGTCTCTTCAGTCCCAAGGATCGCGAAGTTGACGCCGGCTTGCTTGAGGAGCTGGGCCGTCGCACGCGAGACTTTCTTTGCACGGTCGTCATAAGACGGTGCGCAGCCGACCCACAGCAGCACTTCGGCGTCAGGTTTGTCGCTCAGCAAGGGCACGTCGAGGCCGGACGCCCAGTTGGCGCGGTCTTCAGCCGGGAAGCTCCAGGGGTTGCCACTGCGCTCGATGCCCTGAAAGGCGTTCTGAAGCTGCGCGGGGAACTCGCCGCGCTCCATCACCAGGTGCCGGCGCATGTCCACGATCTTGTCGACGAAGCTGATGAAGACGGGGCATTCCTGCTCGCAGGCGCGGCAGGTGGTGCAGGCCCAAAGCACTTCCGGATCGATCACGTTCGGCACGAGGTCGCTTGCTGGTGCGAGAATCCCGCCTGCCCTGGACACAGCCGTACCGCATCCAGGGTCTCCCACCCCGTCGGTCCTGGCGCCGCCCGACGCTCCCTGACGGTCGCGGTTCTGAAACGCATCAGCGTGACGATATAGGAAATCGCGGAGGTCGAGGCCGAAATGCTTGGGTGAGAGCTTTTTTCCGGTGCGGGTGGCCGGACAGTGGTCGCTGCACCGGCCGCACTCGGTGCAGGTGTAGAAGTCGAGGTTATGTTTCCAGGTGAAATCGGTGATGCGGCGGATGCCGAGCGTCTCGCCGCGCTCGACTTTGCCCTCAATGTCTTCGATCGGCCGCAAACGCCCGCGCGGCGTGAGGTCGAGGAAGAAGACGTTCGGGATACCGGTGATGATGTGGAAGTGCTTGGAGTACGGAAGAATGTTGAGAAAGATCAGTACCAGCGAGGCATGCGTCCAGAAGCCGGCGTGCTGCAGGAAGGTGATTGCGCTGTCCGGCAGTCCCGCAAACACAAATGCCCCAAGCGACCCGGCCGGTTCCCAGCCGTGGAATGGTACGGACATCTGCGCGGCTCGGCTCAGGCGTACGGCGCTGGCGCCGTCGTAGGTGATGTCGGCGATCATCATGGCCACGATGATGCCCAGAATGACGAGACCTTCGGGGTTGAGCGTCAGGCGCGGCAGCTTCTTGACGACGCGGTAATAGATAAACACGCTCGCGCCGATCAGCACCAGGATCGCGAAGATGTCTTTCAGAAAGCCATAGAGCTTCCCCAGCGGTTGCGTCGAGCCGAAGAGCAGCAGATTGAAATCCGGATCAAAGCCGCGCCCCCAGAGGACGATCGAACGCAGCAGCAGGACGATGAAGCCGACGAAGATGAACATGTGCGCCCAGCCGGCCGGCTGATAGCGCGGCATGCGTTTCTGGACGAAGGCGAACTCCAGCGTCGCGCGGATGCGGTCGCCGATACGGTCGAAGCGGTTCTCCGGCCGGCCGACCTTCAGGAGCTGCCAGCGCCGTGACGCTGACCACACAAACGCTCCCCAGCCGGCCAGGAGCAGCACCGTCATCGCCAACCAGTTCATGTCGCGATGGTAGGTGAGCCCGGCGCGACCGGCAAGCGAATCGACGACCGTGCCAGCTTCGCAAGCGACGCTGCTGCGCGGTAGACTCCAAGGGTCAGCCGGTGCCCGATTTCCACTCACTGATCCCGGCGCGCCGGGACGGTTCAGAACCGCGACCGTAAGGGAGCGTCAAGGTGCATCGCGAGTCTAATCACGAGCAAGCCTGTTTGGGCGGCTGAACAGAAGGTCGGAATGCAAGCCAGTCTGATCGAGCCTGCCCGCACCGGCGACCGTGATGCGCTCGCCGCGCTGCTCAAGCAGCACGACGCGGCCGTGCGCCAGGAGGTCGCCACGAATCTGCCGCAGCGCTGGCGCGCCGAGCTGGGCGTCGATGACGTATTGCAGGTCACCTACACCGATGCCT
>DASXUA010000176.1:0-3055 GCA_036505095.1 Phycisphaerae bacterium | reverse complement strand
GCAGCGCGCCTGGTAATGCCGCTCACCACGCTCCGCCAGGGCGTGGTCGATGGCGAATGGATAACGCGGCGCGCGGATCAGCTCGGAGAGTCGCGTGTGGCGATCAACCAGCGCGAAATCGAGTTGCCCGCGCTTGCCGATGAGCGGTGCACCGAGTCCGAGTGCGGCCGCCAGGTTGCGAATGATCGGGGCGCGCGTGTTGCCGTCCCAGTGCACCCACGTGCGTTGATCCAGATTCCAGACCAGCCCGTACTTCACCGGCGCGTAAATCGTCGGGACGCCGAAGAGCGCCGCCGATAACAGGCCGAATGCGTTATTGCGGCCCGGCCCGGACGCGGGCGGCAGCGATTCCGGCGGACGATCCGGAGCGTGCAGCGCGGTGCGCATGTTGTGGAAGAGCTTCAGCAGCCCGCGCACCGTCGGCGCGAGCTTCGCGTGCCCCGCGAGCATCTTGCGGTCAAGCCGCAGATCGTCCGGCGAAAGGGCGTGCAACTCGCCAGCCGCAACGCCCTCGGCGCCGAAGGGGTCGGCCGCGAGCGCTGCCTTGATTTCCGTGCTCTGCCGCTCCCATTCCTTGTCCACGAGCGAAGCGATATCGCCGTCGCCGTCCGCCGCGGCGGAATACTGGGCGAGGAAGTGGTGCATGTTTTCGGGATCGGCCGTGCGGTACGTGGCCGCGATGACCGCGCCGAGAAAAGCTTCCACGTCGAAGTGGCTCGTGACCCCCAGGATGCGCAGCGCGCCCGACTCGCGCGTCGACACCTCACCCACGTGGCACGCGGCACAATTGATCCCCAGCGACGTCAGCCCGGCCAGGTGCGGCACTTCGCGTCGGGTAACACCGATCGGCAGTTCGGGACCGCGATCCGCCGCGGCGGGGAGCGGCTCGATCAATCCGAACGCCGAGAAGCCCTCGCGCGGGAACAGATCCGGATACGTTGCTCGGAACGCGGTCAGGACGCGCTCCGGAACGAACTCGGCGCTCATCGAGCCGTGGAGGAAAAACTGCGTATCGTCCTCCGACCAGCGTGGCACCTGCGCGCGTGCCACCCGGCCAGCGGCGCCGGGGCGCATTTCGGGTGACGGTGCGGCGGACGGCTCGGCCCGCCGCGACTGGGCGCGGGCGACGCCGCCGCACATCAAAACGCAAACGCCAACCAAACAGCAACGGGTGGTGTTCATAAAGTTCGTGTTACTGGCGCCGCGGGTCGCTGTCAAACGCGGAGTCTGGGAACCACCGACCGGCATCTATACAACGTGCGCGGCGCTCGCTCGCTTGACGCGCAGGGAGCGTCCAAACTGCCTGGCTCACGCGGGTGGCAGGGCGGCGAGGGCGGTAGTGGCGGCCTGGCGGCAGTCGTCGTCGTGGGCGAGTTGCAGGAGGCGATGCCAGGCGTGGCGGGCCTGGCGGAAGCGCCCCATCAGGGTCAGCAGCTCGGCCCATTGGCGAAGCACCTCGGGATGCTCGTCGTTGAGCGTGAGGGCCACGCGCAGGACGTCGTAAGCGTCCGTGTAACGCTGCTGGCGAATGGCTTCGCCAGCCCGCGTGCAGAGCGAGGCCAGCTCGGCGCTGACGCCGTTCCCCGCGATTTCGCGCCAACGCATCAGGAGGAGCCACTGCGCGCCCGCCCAGACCAGGCTCGCGGCGACGAGGGCGCCCAGCGCGACGCTGCGCGGCATGACGCTGGGCATGAGCCAGCGGCCGGCGATGCCGATCTGTGCCAGGACGGCGAAGAGCAGCGCGAGCGTGAAGCCCAGCCAGTCGCGCTGCAGCATGATGAGGCCGGCACCCGGAACGAGGAGGTTCAACAGGATCGCCAGTCGCTCGCGCATGTTCAAATTACGCTCACCCGCCAGTAGTGTAACGCGCTGCGCGCGAAGGGCACAGGCGCTGGCGACGCGCTTGCTAAGGCGGGGCAGCGCTGGATAATGACCTGCCGTTCAGGGAGCCAAGCATGAGGCTTTGGGTGCTGGTGTGCGCGGGGGCGGTGTGCAGCGCGGCGGCCGGGTGCGCGTCGCCGGGGGTGTCCCGGCGCGCCGCGGCGCGGGGATCGGTGGCACGCTATGAGGGCGTTGCCCAGGAGGCGGTGTTTGCCGCGGCTGAAGCGGCGCTGGGCGAGCATTTCCGGATCGAGCGCAGCGACCCCGCCTCGGGAACGTTGGTGGCGGCTCCGAAGGAGAGCACGGAACACGAGACCGCTCCGAGCTTGCGGCAGGTGCGCGGAGGTCGCGAACGGCTTAGGCGGATGGCCGAGGTGCACGTGGAGCGCGCCGGCGGCGGCAGCGTGCTGGTGAGCGCCGTGGTGCTGATCCAGAAGTTGGACACGGAGGCCCGCCGGACCTTCTCGCGCGAATTCGCCACGCGCGACACACCCACGGAAACGCCCATCGATCAGGAAGCCGGGGCTACGCCCGAGCAGTTGGAGACCTGGACGGACCGCGGGCGGGATGAAGCCCTGGAGCGCGCGATTTTGCGGGCGATTGATGAAAAGCTCCAGGTCTCCGATTCGAGGTTTGGGCCTTGAGGGTTCGGACGTTGGTATTTGTGGGACGGCGGACCTAACATCCGTGCCGGGGCCACCAGGCGCAGGAGACCTAACATGCTGCAATGCACCGAGTGCGAGTTCTGCCGGCGCGATTCGTCGGGAGCCTTCGAACTGACGTGCGACCCGTTCACCAACATCAAGGAGCCCGAATGCCTGGCCAAATGGCAGCTCATCAAGCTCAACAGCCTGGTCAGCGCCTATCAGGCCACGGTCGAAATGTACCGGCGCCTCGCGCCGCTGCAGGAAAAGATGTTCCGCCATATGGAACGCGAGATCGACGACGCCGAAGAAGCGGACAGTTGGAAGTCGGCGTATGAGGAGGAGGACGAGGAAGAGGAGCCGGAGGAGTCCTGACGCCCCGCCGCAGCCGGCTTCTTGCTCTTAATCTTAATCTTGCTCCTAGCCCGGATTATTCATGAGGGCCTATTTTTTACGACCTCCTTGTGAGTTAAACTCTCGTTGTCGAACGAGTTAACTCGGACAAGGAGGTCGTCAATGTTCAAACAGGT
>DASXUA010000175.1:0-2826 GCA_036505095.1 Phycisphaerae bacterium | reverse complement strand
GATGTTCCCGAGATCTGCCCGAATCCTACGACGGGGCCGGACGTGATCGTTGGCGCCCTGTCGGACATCGGCAATTACGGTCAGGTGAATGGCATCTACGCCTACTCGGTGGGAACCACCTCATGCAACCTGGGCACGGTGCCGGTGATGTGGGTGTCGGGGACCAATCAGCACCCGGTAATCGGCCAGAACCTCTACCGCTATCGCGTGGTCAACGGTGCCAGCCGCATGGAACAGATCGGACTGTCCTGGCTCAAGCACGGGTTCACCGCGCTGGCGGGCAGCCTGTGCTGCCCGTGTACCAACCCGGGGACCGGCGCTTTGCTGGGCGTCGGGTGCTCGGACCCGTATGTGGCGAGCCTCAATGGCAGTCAGAGTCTGCTGGGACCGCGTTCGCACGTGAATGCGGCCACCGGCTGTTATCCGTATCCGTTCACGAACCCGCCGCAGACCGCTTGCGGAGGCGGTAACAACTACATCATTCCACCGGCGGCGGCGGCGACCATCGGGCGGCGCTTACAAGTGCTCGAGGCCGATTTGAATCCGGTACAGAACGCCGGCGCGATCTACTTCGTCGAAGGCCAGTACATATCCGCGGATGACTCCACGGCCGGAAACGATAACAATAACGCCTCTTATCGCCGAGCGGCCGTCGGTCCGGGCCCGAGCTACCTGATATCGCTGCCCGTCCAGTATCAAACCCAGCAGCAAAAGGCCGCGATCATCGCCTGGCAGGACACAGATCCCACCGTTACGATCGTGCAGGTGGACATCCCGAGCGATGGGCGGATGACCCTGGGTTACGCGGTCACCAACGTTTGCGGCGGCGTCTGGCATTATGAATATGCTTTGTACAACATGAACTCCGACCGCTCGGCACAGCAATTCATCGTGCCGGTTCCGGATGACGTGACGGTGGTCAACATGGGCTTCCACGACACGTTCTATCACAGCGGCGAACTCTATTCGAGCGCCGACTGGAGCGCCGAGCGTGCCAATGGCAAGATCACCTGGTCGACGCAGGCGTATGCCGACAACGTGAACGCCAATGCGCTGCGCTGGGGCTCGACCTACAACTTCCGCTACGACGCCAACACCGCGCCGGTGACGGTGGATGCGATGATCGGCTTGTTCAAACCCGGAGCGGTGACGTCGGTGAATGTGAGCACCAAGGGTCCGCAGGCGCTGCCGGCGACGTTCAGTATTGCGTCGTCGAACCCGCCGACGGGCTGCCTGAATCCGTATAAGCAGGGTCAGCCCTATCGCGATGTGCTCGACACGGGCAGCGGCGCGATTGTGACGGCCGGCATCGGCGCCGAGGGTACCGCCGACCAGGGCCCGATCACCTTCAGCCCCATCACGGTCAGCTTTACGACCACGCCGCCCAACCCGCTCACGCCGGAAAACGTGACCATCAGTTGCACCGACATCGTCGGCAACGGAGATGTTGACTGCCCGACGATCACGGATATCACCGGCAGCGGCCTGGGCCCGTACTCCGTCTCGCTGAGCGCGGGAATTCCGCCGCGCGAATGCGTGACGCTGACGTTCCCCGACACTCCGGCGACCGACAAGCTGCAGTACCAGTCGTTGCCGGGTGACACGAACCTTGACGGCGTGGTCAGCACGCAGGACCTGCTGCATCTCGTGCAGCGCGTGAACGATGGCACGGCCGTGCTGCCGGCTAACCTGGCGCGCTATAACATCGACCGCAGTGCGGACGGGCTGGTGAACACGCAGGATTTCCTGCGGCAGATTCAGTTGCTCAACGGCACCAATACCACCCAGGTGTTTAATGGTGCGACAACGGCCGCCTGCCCGTAGCCTGTCGCAGGACAATGTACGTTTGTCCTGATACCGCAACAGTTTCTCGGCCCGCCCGGCCGTAAGCCCGGGCGGGCCGTTTCCTGCGCTGCCGTGCCGTCCGGCCGCGGCGGGCAAGTTGCAAACGGCGACTGGCCTGTGAGAAGCCGGGGGTTCTCAAGGCGGATTTGGGGAATTCGGCCGATGGCGGGGGCGTTCGCCCGGCCGCAGAATTTCTAGCGCTGCGAAGCTGGCGAGGTTTGTCTGGCTCGGTGCTTTGGTTGTGGTGCGGCCGCGGGAGTATCCGATAACCAGTGGTGAGAGAATCCGCCTTGGCGGAGAGGAGTGCCCATGCGGCGATCCTTGATGGCGATTGGTCTGGCTCTGGTGGTGTGCACAGTGCTCGGGGCGCGCTACGTGCTGAGCGATGATCCGCCGGAAATTGTGGTTCGCACCATCAGCGGAACCGTGAGTACCTCCAGCGGCGCGCCGGTCGCCGGCGTGGCCATGGTGCCGCGCACCTATGGCGACCTGAACGATGACGGCCGCGTGGACCTGCAAGATGTAGCGCTGCTGCAGCAGGGGGCCTTCGAGCCGCAGCTCGGACCCGCAGGTACGTGGCCGGTCATGCTCGCCCAGCTTCGCGGGCCGGTATTCAACATCGACAATCCGTCCACCTGGACGCCGTGAGCAGGTTACGCTTGCGGCTTCAGCTTTTCAGAAACTCAGCCATCGCAGACCCCAGTCCAGTGACTCGATCACATCCGTGTGGAAGCGCGTCGCCCGGGACTGTCCCGGGTCGTAGCCGAATTTTGCCTACGTCGCCCCGAGGGCATTGCTCACCTTGACGAGATGATTCTCGAAATCGTAGAACCAGGTCCAGCCGTTCTATCCCGGATTCGTCGCGCGCCCCCAGCACCTTTGTGCTTGCGGGAAAGGTGATCCCCATCCGCACACCGTAGCTCCCCAGCCGCGTTGCGTCGACACGAGATCCGCGGGTCGCTGGTGCGCGCCCTTGACAGC
>DASXUA010000174.1:0-8307 GCA_036505095.1 Phycisphaerae bacterium | reverse complement strand
CTACGGCAACAACGATCCAGTGCACTTTCAGCCCGGTGTGCCGGTCGAGAACGTCATCACGGCCATGCACGTCGAGATTTTCGGCGACACGGAAGCGGGTTCGCTGGTAGAGTTCGGAGGTCAGCTCGGATGGCTGGAAGGATGCACGGTACATGGAGATCATAATGGCACAATCAGAGCTATGTACTTCTACGCCAGCTACGCTAGTGCTGCCGTGAATGCCAAGATTCACGTTTACAACTATCTTGGTGGTACAATAGAGACAGTCAACATGACCGGCAATGCCCAGGCGGGCGGCTTCCAGGACAACGGTACCATCATCGTCGAGGGTAACGTCAAGCCGGAGGGCCACATCAGCCATGCCGGCCACGTTGGTCCTCAGCACCTCACCGACATCCGCGGAAACTTCCACGGGTTCTACTTGGCCATCATCGAAGGCATTCAGAAGAAGTACGCCGGGACCCTGCACATCCACGGCCAGTCGGATGGACATATCGAAGTAACTTCCATGGACAGCATGAACTTCAACAATTTCACCCAGATGAAGGGCGGGGCCATCAAGATCGACGGTGACATGACGGGCGGCTACATCAAGCTGCGCGGCGTCAACGACCCGCCCTGCGCGTGGCTGTGCTACCCCGACATAAGCCCTTATGACGACACGGCGTGTGAGCCGCCGTGCGGTGGTCTGCCTGCCTGCAGCGGCCACTTTCACCCAGGCTGCCTGGATGAAGAGTTCTGCCCCACGGCCTGCTCGTGCCTGCCCCCGCCGGACCCGCTCTGCGACGAGCAGACGGCCGTGGGACGCGAGAACGGGATCCAGCATCCCGGCGCGCTGGTGGATGGGAGCGTGGTTATCGGCGGGACCTTCTCCGGTGGTGCCATCGACCTCAGAGGCGACATCGGCGAGCACGGAAGCATCCAGATCCGCGCGATGGCTGGCGGCCAGATCCAGCCGTACCGAGGTGTCGGCATCCGCTCGGGCGGCAGCATCAGCGTCTCGCGCGGCTTTACCTACGGGTCCATCGTGATCCCGGGTAACATGGCCGGCACCATCAGCGTGGGTTCGCTCGGTCCGCCACCCTCCGGGCAGTCAGCGACGATCACGGTCGGGGGAAAGCTGACCGGTGCCCTCAACGTGAACGGCGTGATGAACAACGCGCTGATTGACCTGAACACCGTGCTACAAGATCCACTCGCGACGACCACCGGTCAGGTCAACATCGGCACCTCCAGCACAAGCTGGACGGCGGTCAACGGCGTCATCGAAATCGGGCACCTGAACGCCGTCTGGGGCACGGGCGGGCTGGCAAAGTTCCGGGGTTGCGCCAACGGCAGTTCGCAGCCGATCATCCAGCACGTCTGTCCGCCTGACCCGAACCACGTCGTGGCCAATTTCTGCACAGGAGTGACCCCCAGCTTCGCGTGCCCGTAGGCACTACGGAAGTGTGCGATCAAAGTGCCGCCCGCGCTTTATCGAGCGCGGGCGGCATGGCCGCTCGCGATCGGCGTTGCGGTGCTGGCCGGGCGAGAGTGCGGGCGGCTCAGCCGCCGGCGTGCGTGCACTTGAGGACTGTTTCGCCCAGACGGATTTGATCGCCCTCGCGGATGAGCTGCTGCGTGATCGGGCGGCCGTTGACGAACGTGCCGTTCGTCGAGCCCAGATCGAAACAGAACAGCCCTTCGGCGTTCAGGCGGAACATCAGGTGCCGGCGGGAGATTTCCTGGTCCGCAATCACCACGTCGGCGCGCGGGCTGCGGCCCATCGTGATCTGCGGCCGATCGATCGAGATCACCCGTCCGAAATCGTTATCGCTCAGCACGACCAGCGTCGGGGCGGCACTGACCAGCAGCGCGTCCGGAAAAACGTCCGGGTTCGCATCGGCGACGAGCGTCCGTTCATTGATATCCATGGCGTTCGGCATGTTGCTTCCTCAGTCCGGCGAGCGGCAGCGCTGCATGCCCCACCGACAAACGTGAAATACTCCGCGCAGCGGGTCAAATTCCGCAAGCGCGTGGGCATTTTGCCCTTGCAAACGTCCCCATCGTGGAATTTTGGGGACGTAGCCCGGCACGCGTCTTGCCCCAAGACGTATCGGTGCGCCGGGCGGGCGGCTACAGTCGCGCCGCAGGATGGCCAGGCGCGGCCAGCGGGAGGCAGGGCTCCCGCCGAGCCGGAGGACTGTTATGGCAGAACACGTTGAAGAGCCCACCTCGAAGTGGTCGTGGCGGCTGGGGCACGTTTCGGGCATCGCGATCAAGATGCACGCGACGTTTCTGCTCCTGATCGCCTGGATCGCTCTGTCCAACTGGGCCCAGGGTGCGGTCGCGGTGGTCATCGGGATCGTATTTATCCTGGCGCTGTTTGCCTGCGTCGTGCTGCACGAGTTGGGGCACGCGTTGACGGCGCAGCGCTTCGGGATCAAGACGCGCGATATCACGCTGCTGCCCATTGGCGGCATCGCGCGGCTGGAGCGCATGCCCGATGACCCTAAGCAGGAGTTGCTCGTGGCGCTGGCCGGACCGGCGGTGAACGTGCTGATCGCGGCCGTCTTGTTCGCCGCTACACGGGCATTTGGCGATGTGTATGTCTTTCAGCCACTGGCGAACGCGCGCGCCGGGTTCTTCGGAACGCTGATGGGCGTGAACATCTTCCTGGTTCTGTTCAACATGCTGCCGGCCTTTCCGATGGATGGCGGCCGCGTCGTGCGGGCGCTGCTCGCGACGCGCATGGACTATGTGCGCGCCACGCAGATTGCGGCCGGGCTGGGACAGGCGATGGCGTTTCTATTCGGCTTTGTGGGGCTGTTTTACAACCCGATCCTGGTGCTGATCGCGGTGTTCGTGTGGGCCGGCGCGGCGCAGGAGCTGAGCATGGTGCAGTTGCGGACGAACCTGCGCGACATCCGCGTGGCGCGGGCCATGCTCACCGATTTCCGCACGCTCGCGCCGGATGATTCACTGGCGCACGCGGTCGAGGCGCTGCTGGCCGGCTCGCAGCAGGATTTTCCAGTCGCCGAGAACGGACACGTGCTGGGCGTGCTGACGCGCCGCGATCTGCTGCTGGCACTGGCGCAGCAGCGGCGCGACGCGCGCGTCGCGGAGTTGATGCAGGCCGACGTGCCGCCGGCGCACCCCGACGACGATCTCGAGGGCCTGCTGGTCCGCCTGCAAAATCCCAGCTCGCCGGCGATTCCGGTCGTGGACGGCGATCGATTGGTTGGGTTGCTTACGATGGACAACGTCAGCGAGCTCTTGATGATTCGCGCCGCCCTGCGCCAGTCGCCGCCGCGCCCGGAAGGTCCGCGCGCACGCCCGATCTTCGCGCGCGGTCCTGCGCACCACGGCAATCACGCGCTCAAAAAATCTGCATGAATCTGCGAAATTTGCGGATCACACGCGCGTCACGTGGCAGGGGTGTTTCCGCAGCATGGCTTCGATGTTGTCCGCGTACGTCTGCATGACTGCGGCCAGACGCTCGGGCGTTTCCGAGTCGGGGGCCGCTTCGATCAGCGGGCCGCGCGCGATCAGCCGATAGCGGAAGTGCGGCTCGGAGACGACGAAGCCCTGATAGATCGGCACGCCGCAGCGCAGCGCCGCCTGCAGCGGACCCACCAGAAACGCCCGCTGCTCGCCAAAGTAGCGCACGCTGACGGTGCGCAGCCGCGGATTGGCGATCTGGAAGACGTCCGAGGCGCTGCCCAGCAGATAGCCGCTCCGCAGGGCGCGGAAGATTTCGCGCGGAAAGGTGTGCGAATAGAAAACCTTCATGCTGGCGAACTCAGGATAGGTCCGCGCATATTTCTCCTCGACGTAGCGGCGAATAGCGCCTTCTTCGTCGCGCCGCACGCCGGCCACTTTGTGGCCGCGCAAAGCCATCACCAGCCCGGCGATGTGCTGCGCGCCGAAGTGCGAGAGCATGACATACACGCCCGACCCGCCGCGCAGCGCACTCTCCAGCGGCGCGACACCGTCATACACGAAGCGCTCGCTCAGGATGCGCCGCGGCAGCCGGTCGAAGATGAGGTAGAAGAGCTTGTCGCAGCGCGTGTTGATGAACCAGCGCCGGCACGCATAACGCCGCTGGGCCGGCGACAGCGCCTCCGCAAACATGCTTCGCATCTGCGCCGCGAAACGGCGGCGGCGCTTGTAGTTGATCAGCCATTCGAGCAGGGCGAAGCCGGCCGCGCAGCGGTACAGGCCGCGTGGACCGAACAGCTTCAGCGCCGCGTAGGACGCGCCGCGCGCACACTGGAACTTGAAGCGCAGCCAGCCCCCGACCGGCGTCAGTGACTCGCCGATCGGGGCGTCAACTTCGTCGGGCGTTGTCGTGTCGACCGTGCTCAAATCGTGTTGTTCGCAGCGTTGTGGTGCCCGCGTCTGGCCGGCATCCGCCGCGGCGGACAGGCCAGAGGCCCGCACCACAATGCCCGCAGACCAGAGGCCCGCACCACAATCCCTCAACTGAGTGTCAGCGCCAGCATCGTAATGTCGTCGCTCTGCTCGGCCGACCCGCGGAACTCGCGCACGGCGGCGCGCACGTGCTTGAGCAGCTTGTCGGGATCCAGATCGGGGGCGCCCATCAGCGTGCTGCGCAAGCGCTCCGCGCCGAACTGCTGGCCGGCCTCGTTCATGGCTTCGCTGACGCCGTCGGTGTAGTAGTAAAGCGTGCAGGGCTCAGCGGTGAGCTTGAACTGACCGGCCGAGAACTCGGCCGTTTCCACGATGCCCAGGGGCAGACCGCTGTCCACCTCAAGTTCCCTGATCGTCCGCGGCTGCCCGCAAAGCATGAAGGGCAACTGGTGCCCGGCGCTGGCCAGCGTGAGCAGCCGCGCCTGCCGATCGACGATTCCCACCAGGCAGGTGGCGAACTTGTCGGCCTCGGTATTCTCGTAGAGTAACTGATTCCAACGCGCCAAGGCGCCCGGCAGATCACTGCGCATCGGGAGCGTGACGCGCACGGCCGCCTGCAAGTTGGCCATCAAGAGCGAGGCGGCCACGCCCTCGCCCGTCACGTCGGCGACGATCAGCGCGATGCGCCCGTCGCTCAGTTCCAGCACGTCGTAATAGTCGCCGCTGACGTGCCGGCCCGGCTCGTTGAGCGCGGCGATCCGCACGTTGTCGCCGTTCGGCAGGTGCGCCGGAAAGAGCTGGCACTGAATCTCGCGCGCCAGCGCGATCTCGCTTTCGAGCTTGAGCTTGATCTTCTGCTCCTCCAGCAGCCGCGCGTTGATCAGCCCGATGCTGACTTGCCGCCCGAGCGCCGCCAGAAAATCGACGTCCTCGTCGCGGTACACGCCGCCGGTCGTGATGCGGTCGCCGTAGATCACCCCCAGCACATCGTTCGCACCCGCGATCAGCGGCACGCACATGGCTGATTTGATCCCATGCTGCACCATGCTGACGGTCGGATCGATCGCCTCGGAATCGCTCTCGTTGATGATGGCCCGCTCGCCGTGATCCAGCGCGCGGCCCAGAATGGTGCGGCTGATTTTCAGCTCGCCGGCCGCGCCGTACAGGTTACGCACCACCGGCCATTCCACCCCGCGCGAACCCGGCTTGCGGACCGCAATCGCGCCGCGCTCGAAGTGCAGCGTCTCGAAGCAGATGTTCATTACTTCGCGCAGCAACTCATCCTGATGACGCAACGTCAGCAGCCGCGCGCTGAGGTCGTACAGCATTTTCAATCGCTGCTGCGAGAGCGCCAGCTCGTTGTCGCGGCCGGAGAAGCTGGACGACTCGCTGCGCGGCAGCGTATCGGCCAGAATCACCGACGTGGTAGTCGCCGGGTCGCGGTCGTGGAAGACGATCTTGACGGTGCCCAGCGTGACGCGATCGCCGTGAGCCAGCTTGGCGGAGGGCCGCACCTGGTCGTTCACCAGCGTACCGTTCTTGCTGCCCAGGTCTTCGATGAGATAGGTGCCGCTGCTCAGCGAAATCTGCGCGTGCCGCCGCGAAGTGCTGACGTCGCCGGGGTCCAGGCAGATGTCACACGAGGGATCGCGCCCGAGGACCACCTTGGGCTTCTCGATCCGGCAGTGCACCGGCGGGCGCGAATCGCCATACATGATGATCAGTTCGGCCACGTTAGGGCTTCTCGTTGCAAGTGCAGATGAACTTGCCGCAACCTGGACAGCCGGAGCCATATTTGGTGCGCACGGCCTCGCTCAGGTTGATCCCTTCCACGTTCGCCAGCGTCGCCAGCCAGGCCAGCACGTCGGCGAACTCCAGCGCCTTTTCCTCGCGCGTCCCCTCACCGATGGCGGCGGCCAGCTCGCCGATCTCTTCGGTCAGCCACAGGAAAGTGCCGGCGCTGCCGCGCAGGCGGTCTTTGTGGCTGTACATCTTCTCGATCAGCGCCTGGAAATCATTCAGGTCCATGGTTTTGCACTTGCCGGCCGAAAGTATACCAAGGCCGCGTCGCACCCGCACGCCAAGGTTGTGGTTGGCGATGCGGGCGTGTCAAAATTTCCGGACACGTCGCATTTCTACGTTTAGCCGCAACCCCCCGCCACGGCGGGTAAACTGCGGGGTGCGCCGGGCCGGGCGCGATGGCTACGCATGCGCGTCCAACGGCTCCGCCGCAGCGCGGCCCTGCGGGCCTGCGGCTAAACGTGAACAGCGACCCCAACGCGGGAACGACAGACAGCACCGCCGCCGACAGCCATGCCTCGAACTGTGGCGCCTTCTCAAAGAATCGGCCGCGCAAGAAAGCGCGGGCGACGAATCGCCCGCGCCTTGATATTCACATTCTTCTTGGCGTCCCGCCCCACCACGGCGGGTCTTCGACACGGCGGATCTGCGACTCAGCGTCCAGCTATTTCGCTGACGGCGCACCCTGCTTGCCCATCTTGGCCATCGCCTCGGCGCCCAGTTTGGCGCATTCTGCGGGCGTGACATCCTGCTTGTGGGTCGCGATCGACCAGGCATGCCCGAACGGATCGGTCAGCTTGCCGTAGCGATCGCCCCAGAACATGTCGGCCAGCGGCATCTTCACCGTGCAGCCGGCGGCGACGGCCTTGTTGAAGGCGGCATCGGCATCCTTGACGTAGACGTGCAGCGTCACCGGCGTGCCGCCCAGCGTCTGCGGGCCTACGCACATGCCGGGGAATTCTTCGCCGATCATCAGCACCGAGTCGCCGATCTTGATTTCGGCGTGCATGATGGTTTTACCGTCGGGACCGGCCATCCGTGCGATTTCTTCGGCGCCGAAGGCGCGCTTGTAGAAATCGATCGCTTTGGCGGCGTCGCGAATGACGACGTGCGGCGTGATCGTGTGAAATCCACTCGGAATCGGACTCTTGGCTGGAGTTGGCATAAGGTCTCCTTTCCTGATGGTTAGAACCTCCGAACCGCGCGTGACCAGCGCGGGCATTATATCCCGGGCTCACGGCCGGGCAACACCGCGCGCCGAAGCTGGGTGGCATGGGCAAGCGGCCTCTTGCTTGCCCGTGCGGTACACGCATCTGCCAGGCGGGTGAGATGCCGCCCATCCTCAGCCATAGGTTTCGCGGATACCGCAAGGACTGCCGTAGCGCCGCGGTAGCGGAGGTCCATCGTCGCGTTTGGGCGACGGAGCGGGCGGATTGCGGATTGCGGGTTGCGAATTGCGGATTGGCGCGGGTTCGCAGACCTGTTCCGGGCTTGCGACCTCAGTCGCGGCTGCGGCTTTCGTTAAGGGGTCGGGTTTGGACGACGGCGGTATTGAAAAATCGAGCGGTTGGACGGTTGGACGGTTGGTTGGTTTGGGAGTCTGTGTCTCGGGGTCGGGATGGGGCGCGGGCGGGGCGCTCGAAGTACAGGGATCGAGGGATCCAGGGATCAAGGGATCGAGAGGAGCGGGGGATTTCGGATTTGAGATTTGCGATTTCAGATCGGACGGTGGCGCGGGTGGTGCGGGTCGCGGGGCAGGAGCGGGCGCGCGGGGGGCCTCGGGCGGCGGAGCGAAGCTGGGGTCGTTCAGGATGAAATCGGAGAGCTTCAGGAAATCTTCCATCGGATCGGGCGCGGGGGTCGGGCGCGGCAGGATTCGGGCGAGCAGTCGGCCGAACTGGACGAAGTGCTGCGGAGACAGCTCGGAAGAGTGCTGCAGCAGATACTGCATGACTAAGCTGGTCAGAAGCATCTGGGCGCTATTCTGGAGCGCGTGGGCGTCAATGGGCTGGATGTCGCGGCCGAGCTGGTCGGCGAACTGGCGCAGGGAGGCGAGCTGGGCGGCGGTGGATTCGGGAGAGAATCCGTCGAGTCCTGAGTCCCGCCGCGGCGGATCTTCGATCTGAGTTCTGGGTCCTGAGTCTGGCGGGGCGC
>DASXUA010000173.1:0-3977 GCA_036505095.1 Phycisphaerae bacterium | reverse complement strand
ATCTGGTCGATTACGAGAAGATCTCGCAGACCGATCCCGATTTCATCCCGATGAAGCCGCCCGACCTGGCGGCCGTACGCATGAACATGGAAGAGGCTTCCGAGCGTGATCGGCAGCAAGCGCGTCAGCGTCTGATCGGCCTCAGCCGCCGCCACACCGAGGAGCTGCGCGCCTGGTGGATTCGCCGCATGATCGTCACACCGCGGCCGCTCGAAGAGAAGATGACCCTGTTCTGGCATGGCCTCTTTACCTCTGGCGAGCGCGAGGTGCGCGGGGGGCATCTGCTGGCCCGACAGAATGCGCTGCTGCGCGCGCATGCCCTGGGTTCGTTCCGCGACCTCCTGCTTGGCATCAGTAAGGACCCGGCGATGCTGCGCTACCTCGATAACGCCAGCAATCGCAAAGGCCATCCCAATGAAAACTACGCCCGCGAGTTGATGGAACTCTTCACGATGGGTGAGGGGAACTACACGGAGAAAGACGTGACCGAGGCGGCCCGGGCGCTGACCGGCTGGGCCGTCACGCCCGAAGGCGAGTTTCGCGTCGTCCGCCGCGCGCATGACGACGGCTCCAAGACGCTGCTCGGCGCAACTGGCAATTTCGGCGGTGAAGACGTGATCGATATCATTCTCAAACAAAAGGCCACACCCCGGCATCTCGCGACGCGGCTGATCAAGTTCTTTGTGCAGGATGAGCCCCCGGCCGATTTGGTCGACGCGCTCACCGCTCGGCTGCGGAAAAACAAATATGACCTGCGTGATGCGCTGCGGGGGCTGTTCAAAAGCGAGGCGTTCTATTCAAACGATGCTGTGCTAAGCCAGATCAAGAGTCCGGTCGAGCTGATCGTCGGCACGCTGCGGCGGCTGGAAATTGAGCCACAAGATTTCGCGGCCATGGTCTTCGTTTGCCGGAACATGGGTCAGGACCTATTCCAGCCGCCGAATGTCAAAGGCTGGGACGGCGGTCGCGATTGGATCACCACCGCCACACTCTTCACCCGCTATAACGTGGCGCTGGCGTTGGTGCGCGGCACGGGCGATATCCGCGGCCGCGGCCTGGGGCGCGCCCTGGCCAACCGTTTCCGCGAGGCCGTAGAAGACATGCAGGCCAACAGCGCCGACTACCCCGGTCTGTATATCCCGCCGCCGCAGGTGGAGTCCTCGGCCCAACCGCCCTACGACCCGCTGCCGATTCTTGAGAGTAGCCATCTGACGACGCCCGATCAGGTGGTGGACCATTTCGTGCAGCGGCTGCTGGGCATGCCGATCACCGCCCAACAGCACGAGGAACTGCGCGAGGTGCTTCTGGGCGCGAGCGTCGATCGCGATGACGCGGAGATGGCCGGCTGGAAACCGTCGCGCGAGCGCGTGGTGGCGCTGCTGATCGTCATCATGAGCATGCCCGAGTACCAGTTGAACTGATCGGGGAGTCGAACCATGAGCGAGTTCTTTCTCACCACCCGTCGCGAGTTCCTGCACCGCGGCCTGTATTTGATCGGCGTCGGCGCGACCATCCCGAGCTTCCTGGAACGAACCGCCTGGGCGTTCGGCGATCCCACGGCAGAAACCGGACTGGGGACAGCCCGGCTCGGAACGGACGATCGCGTGCTGGTGGTCATTCAGCTTGCGGGAGGTAATGACGGTCTCAACACGCTGATCCCCTTCCGCGCCGATCCGTACTTCAAGGCCCGTCCGCGACTGGCGATTCCGAAGGACGAAGTCCTGAAGATCAACGACGAATGGGGGCTGCATCCGGCGGCGAAAGGCCTTAAGTCGCTGCTCGACGACGGTCAGCTTGCGATCATTCACGGCGTCGGCTATCCCAATCCGAACCGTTCGCATTTCAAGAGCACGGATATCTGGAGCACGGCCTCTCCCGACGGCCGCCTGCACGAAGGCTGGATCGGCCGCTATTTCGACAACTGCTGCAAAGGCGCGGACCCCTGCGATCCGCAATCCGGCATCGCCATCGTCGGCGAAGAGCCGCTGGCGATGCTCGGCGAAAAGTTCCACCCGGTTGCCTTCCAGCGGCCCGACACGCTGACGATCCGCGCGGCCGAGCGCGACAAAGGTCTTGGCAAAACGATTGAAGAAATGAACGCGCCGGTCGATGAGCCGGCCAGCAGCGGCCGCATTCGCACGCTCGATTTCCTGCGGCGGACGGCGATGGACGCGCGCGTCAGCAGCGATCAGATTCGCAAAACGGTGGAGAGCAATGCCCGCCCGGAGTTTGGTCGTAATGGATTGGCCCAATCGCTGCAGATGGTCGCGAAAATGATCGCGGCCAAGATGCCGACGCGCGTCTACTATGTCTCGCTCGGCGGATTCGACACGCACTCGAACCAGGCCGCCCGTCATCGACAGCTTCTGGAGCAGCTCGGCTCAGCGCTGCAGGCCTTCGTGGCCGCCCTGAAGGAAAGCGGCCACTGGGATCGCACGCTGGTGATGACCTTCTCCGAATTCGGCCGCCGCGTGGCTGAAAACGCTTCCGGCGGCACCGATCACGGCGCCGCCGCCCCGCTGCTCGTCGCCGGCGGCGCAATCAAGCCCGGCTTGCTCGGCAAAGCGCCGAGCTTCGAGAATCTGGTCAACGGCGACCTGGCCCACACAGTGGATTTCCGCACGATCTACGCCGCTGTCCTGGGCGACTGGTTCAAGGCCGACGCCAACAAAATCCTCGGCGGCAAGTTCGAACGCTTTCCGATCCTCAACCACGGCTAGGGCCGGATTCAGGCGGGGCGCGCTCGCTATCCCAGATTTCATCGGCGATTTCAAAGAATAGATCGTCCGCTGCGCTGTCCATCGACTGAACGGCACGCTGAAGCTCATCAAAGAATACTGGGGCCCGCCGGACCTTACTGTCCAAGGTGTCCACGAGCGAAGGCTCGGATTCAAGCACCCTAAGTCGTATGTCGCGATAATTTCCGCGGCCCAGGGCGCAGCCATGTGAAAACGGCGCCCCAGTCCACCCCGAGCCAAACTCCCAGGCGTGTTGACAGCGACGACCGGCGTGCTTTTGGATGAACTGCGAGATTGCTCCATCTTGCGTCCGACGCCCGTACCTGCCGCCGATTCCGAACATTGACAGATAGCAGACGTGCGAGTGCGCGCCACAAAGCGCGCATGATTCAGAAAAGCCGCCAATTTCCACGCTTGCTTCGATCAGAATCACGAGCGTGAGGGCCGCTAGAACCCCGCAAGTCAGCCGCACGACGCGCTGGCGAAATCGCGACGGCGGCTTGCGCGCCAAACGCCGCGCCGGCACGCTGCTGCCACACTCGGAGCACCGCCCCGGATCCATCGCGTAACCGCAAGAGGGACAGAAGCCGCGTGGTTGATAGCCGGCGTTCACATGCTGATCATAGCTGCCTGGTTCTTCAAGAAGCGACCAGAAGACAAAACGGTGTGCAATTTGTTAGACACACGCCAGTCGGCCCCAACGGGGCCGCGCCCTCGGGGTGCCACAGAGCGGCGGGTCCTCCGAATGTGTTAGAATGAGTTCACGCAAATGGAGCGGTCCTTATGACGACGAATCTGGCACTGGACGACCAACTGATCGATGAGGCCAGGCGAATCGGTAAGCACAAGACGAAGAAGGAGGCCGTCACGGCCGCGCTCCGCGAGTACATTCAGTACCCGCGGCAACTCCGCGTTTTGGAGCTATTCGGCACAATCGACTACGATACCGATTACGACTACAAGGTCGAGCGCCGAAGGAAACGACGTTGAGAGCTGGCGACGATCTTTGACCCCGCTGGAGACCAGCGATGTTGAGATGGCGCGAAAAATCAGCTCTGATCTGCTTTTTGCTGGCGCTGCCGACGACCCTCCTGGGCGTCGAACCCGAGACGATCAGAACGGAAGGACGCGCTTGCCTGCTGCGCGTGGAGGGGCAGCCCGTGCTGCGCGTCGAGGGCTCGCCATATGAGATGGGCCGGCAGCATGGAGTGCTGCTGCGCGAGGAGATTCGGGCGCTGG
>DASXUA010000172.1:0-2182 GCA_036505095.1 Phycisphaerae bacterium | reverse complement strand
GACTACGAGGCCGCGGGCGCGGTCGTGCGGGCCGGGCGCGATTGGCTGCCGCACGCCTGTCTGGACTGGTTCGCGGTCGAGGATTTCGTCCGGCTGCGCGATCCGAACAATGGATTCAGCGTGGTCTGGACCACGCCCGACGCGCCGCTGATGGAACTGCAGGACATCAATACGCACAAATGGCTCAGCGCGCTGCCGATCCATAATGGCCGCGTCTATAGCTACTTCATGAACAACTATTGGCACACCAACTACAAGGCTGCGCAGGAGGGGCGCTTCGTGTTCCGCTACTCAATTACGTCCGGTGCGAATATCTGCAACGCGGCCGCAGCGCACTTCGCCCGCCCGTGGTCCCCGCAAGTTGAGGAGTCGCTCGCGCAGCTCGTCGCGGTCAATAATCCACACGTTCAGGTCATGGCCCTGAAGCGCGCCGATGACGGTCGTGGATACGTTTTGCGGTTGCGCGAGATGGATGGCACACACGGCGATGCTACGGTGACGATCGGCGCCCTGGGGCATCGCACCGCATCGGCCGCGCCCGCCAATGGCATCGAATGGTCATGCGCACGCGAGAACGAGCTGCGGTCGACAATCGAGGACGGAAAGCTGCGCGTACACCTGCATCCATATCAGATCGCCACCTGGCGGGTCGTTCCGGAAGAGTAGGGTACGTCATGGACACGCTTCCCACAGGCCGGCCGGTGGTCGGGCAACGACCGACGAGCGATTCGATTCACCCTGAGGAACGGCTGGGCGTGGGCGTGGTCGGGCTGCATGAGGGGCACACGCTGCTCGTAGCGCTGCAGGAGTCCGGCTATTGCCTTGCCGTCGCCGGCTGCGATCTGCGCGACGAAAAGCTGGCGGCCGCGCGGCAAGTGCATCCCGAGCTATTCTGTACGGACGATTACAACGAGATGCTGGCCCGGTCCGACGTCGATATCGTGGCGATCTACACGCCCGATGCCCTACATGCCCAGCACATCCGCGCCGCCTTCCGTGCGGGAAAACACGTTCTCTGCACGAAGCCGCTGATCAACTCACTCGACGATGCGCCGGAGCTGCTGGCCGCGCAGCGCGCAACCGGCCGACGTTTGCAGGTCGGACAGAGCACGCGCTTCTTCGCGCCCTTTCTGCGGCAGCGCGCGGCCTTCGAGCGCGGCGACCTCGGCGCCGTTGAGGTGGTTGACGCGCATTACAATCATCGCATGGATTGGTTCTACGAAAAGAGTCCCTGGGCGTTGGCCGATACGGATTGGGCTTTTCTGGGCCTCAGCCACCCGTTGGACTTGGTCCGCTGGTATCTGGGACGGATCGAAGAAGTGCATGCGTACGGATGCAGAACCCGCCTGGGGCGCGAGTACGGCGTGAAAGGCTTCGACGCGTACGTCGTCAATCTGCGCGCCGGCGACGGCCGGATCGCGCGCGTGCTGGGCAACTACGGCGTCACCGAACTGTCCGCGGCCCGCTCGATGATCGAATGTCTGCTCATGGGCGAGCGCGGCACGAGCCTGGCGAAGTATCCCGAGTTGGAGTTTGTGCATCTGGATGAGCGTGGCGCCGAGGTTCGCGAAGACTACCACCACGCATTGACCGGCTACTACTTCCGGCATCAGCTCAAAGGCATGCACTTCGGCGAGTTCGCGAATTATGCGGATTACTTCGCGAAAGCGATCATCCATGACACTCCAAATTCACCGGATTTGATCGAAGGAATTGAAACGGTGTGCATCATGGAGGCTGTTCGCGAGTCGGCGCGGAGCGGAAGACCGGTCGCGCTAAAGCCGTTGCTCGTGAAAGCCGGGCTAGCTTAAGCACCGGAGTCCGCAGCAGCATCGTGACGAGTGCGCGGGCGCGCGCCCACGACGCTCCCTAACGGTCGCGGTTCTGAACGGCGCGGAGCGCCAAATGCCGGGCGCGCTCGCACAGCACGGCGGCCGGGGCGCTCCCGATCACGGAGGCAGTCAGCCGCGGCCAGCGTTGGCGTTGGTCCGCGAACCAAGCCGCGGCGGCTTCCCAATCGACTGCCGCCTCATTGAGGAACTGGATGTGCGCGCATTCTCCGGCGACCGCGGTGGTGTGCTCCGGCGGACTGAACCAGGCCTTTGCCAAGCGCGGCTGGGTCGCATCCGGTGTTGCGGTCGCTAATCCCAAACGGATGCCAGCGGCGCCGGCGGCTCGGCAC
>DASXUA010000171.1:0-6388 GCA_036505095.1 Phycisphaerae bacterium | reverse complement strand
CTACGGCAACAACGATCCAGTGCACTTTCAGCCCGGTGTGCCGGTCGAGAACGTCATCACGGCCATGCACGTCGAGATTTTCGGCGACACGGAAGCGGGTTCGCTGGTAGAGTTCGGAGGTCAGCTCGGATGGCTGGAAGGCTGCACGGTACATGGAGATCATAATGGCACAATCAGAGCTATGTACTTCTACGCCAGCTACGCTAGTGCTGCCGTGAATGCCCAGATTCACGTTTACAACGATCTTGTGGTACAATAGAGACAGTCAACATGACTGACGAGGCCCAGCATGGCGGCTTCCGGGACAACGGCACGATCATCGTCGAAGGCGACGTGAGGCCCACTGGCCTGATCAGCCACGCGGGGCACGTCGGCCCTCAGCATCTTACTGATATCAGGAAGAACTTTTACGGGACCTACTGGGCCATCTTTGGCGCACAGAAGAAGTATGCCGGTACCCTGCACATTCACGGCAATTCCACGGGCCAGATCGAAATCCACTCGTCGATGGACAGCATGAACTTCAACAATTTCACCGAGATGAAGGGCGGCTCCATCAAGATCGACGGCGACATGACCTTTGGCTACATCAAGCTGCTCGGCTCCAACTTCCCGCCGTGCGCGTGGCTGTGCTACCCCAGCATTAGCCCCTACGACGAGACGGCGTGTGAGCCGCCCTGCGGTGGTCTGCCTGGCTGCAGCGGCCACTTTCACCCAGGCTGCCTGGACGAAGAGTTCTGTGCCACAGCCTGCTCGTGCCTACCGCCGCCGGACCCGCTCTGCGACGAGCAGACGGCCGTGGGGCGCGAGAACGGCATTCAGCATCCCGGATCGCTGGTGGACGGCAGCGTAGTCATTGGCGGCAGCCTTACCGGGACGGCGTTGGTCTATCTTTCAGGTGATATCGGCGAGCATGGAACCATCCGGATCGGGAGCATCACGGGCAGCGATGGCGTCAAGGTAGAGGGCGGAGTCCGTCTCGGGGGCAGCATTACCGTCACGCGCGGCTTTACGTACGGCTCCATCGCGATCCCGGGCGATATGGCCGGCACAATCACCGTCGGCTCGCTCGGCCCACCGCCTTCCGGGGAATCGCCGCCGGAAATCAGCGTCGGCGGCAATCTGACCGGTGCCCTCAACGTGAACGGCGTGATGAAGAACGCGCTCATCAACCTGAACACCGTGCTACAAGATCCGCTCGCGACCACCACCGGGCAGGTCAACATCGGCACCAGCAGCACGCACTGGACATCGGTGGGTGGAATCGTGGATTTCGGGAACATCAATCTGATCTGGGGAACTGGCGGGCTGGCCACGTTCCGCGGCTGCTTCACCGAACCGACCGACTGGTTCCAGAGCCTGTGCCCGGCCGACCAGTCGCACATCGTGACGAGCTTCTGCCCCGGAGCGACCGCCACCGTCAGGTGCTATCCGTAAAGGCTGCCAGTCCGGAGGGTGAAATCGTCCGACCCGCCCGCGCGCCGCTCGTCGACCGGCGCGCGGGCTGCTTCTCAAGCAGGGGCGCTCAGTGATCATAGCGCGCCCGGCTTGGAACATCGCGGCTGCGAGATCAATCGCGCGGCGCTGGCTACGGCTTCGCTGGCGGCAGCGCCGCGCGGCCGTCACCTTCGAAGCGCTCGTTGGTCTGGTAGTCGTAGAACGTCCGCAATTGCTCGCGGAAGTACCCGCCGCGACGTACCTGCGCCGCGTTCAGAATGGCGCCGAACACGTGGGCGTTGACCCGCGCCAGGAGCGTCAGGGCGCGCTGCGCGATGCCGCGCGAATTCTCGCGTGCACGGCAGACCAGCACGGCCCCATCCACCAGCGTCGCGAGGATCAGCGCGTCGCTGGCCAGCAGCACGGGCGGCGCATCGAAGATCACCTGGTCGTACTTTGACGTCGCTTCTTCGAGCAGCTTCCGGAACGCGTCGCCATTAAGAAGTTCGGCCGGATTCGGCGGCAGCGGACCGGTGGTGAGCACGTCCAGGTTGGGCAGATCGGTGCGGTGGCGGCACTCCTCCAGCGTGGCCTGATCGATCAGGATATTACTCAGCCCTTTGCCGTTGTTCGCCACGGCAAAAATGCGGTGGATCGCGGGGCGCCGCAGGTTCGCATCCACCAGCAGAATCCGGCGGGCGGCCTGCGCCAGCGAGACGGCCAGGTTAGACGCCACGGTAGTCTTGCCGTCTTCCGGACGCGGACTGGTGATCACCAGGCTGCGTTGCCGGTCGGCTGGAGCGCTGAATTGCAGGTTGGCGCGGATCTGCCGGAAGGCCTCGGCCACCATGGAATGCGGCGCGTCGCGCACGGCCGTCTCGACCCGCTGGATTTCGATCTCGTCGTCGTCCGAATCGGGCACGGTGCCCAGCAGCGGCGTGGTCAGGTGCCGCACCACGTCCTGCGGGGTGCGCACCGAGGTGTCCACCAGCTCCAGCAGCACGGCCACGCCACAGGCCAGCAACAGCGCCAGCCCCAGCCCGATCGGCAGCACGTACCAGCGCGGCCAGGTCCGCTCGATCGGGTCGATCGGTTCCTGCGCTTTGCGCACATCGACAGCCTGCTGCTCGCGCGTGGCCCGCTCGATCTCGCGCACGTAATCGTTGACGCGTTCCTCGATAATCCGCAGCAGCACCAGGTCCTCGTTGATGCGCTCGAATTCGGCGATCTTGCGGTCGAGATCCGACTGCTGCGCCTCGTAGTCGGCGAGCTTCTCGCGCGCCTGCATGAGGGCATATTGATACTCGTGATACTGCGTCAGGGCCTGGTCGCGCTTCCAGTTCTGGATATCCGCGATGCGGCGCACGCGCTCCTCATTGAGCTTGGCGCGCACCGCGTCCAGGCCGGCCTGCGCGTCGCGGACCTGGGCGTGGTTCGGACCAAACTTGCCCATGAGCGCCGCAATATTCAGCTCCAGCGATGATTCCTGGTCCACCAGGCGCGAAACCGTCGAAGATTCTTCGACGAGTTGTTTGTCATCCGGCGACAGTGCTGGGCCCTCGGAGGCCGAGTAGATCTTCACCAGTTGTTCGAGCTGGTTGGTGAACAGCTCGAACTGCGATATCTGCTCGATGGTCAGCATCATCTGCGGTCCGATCAGGCTCTGGTTGTTCGAGACCACGCCCGCCGGCAGCGTCGCGATGAATTTGTTGCGGTCCGTGCGCTTGGCGTTGATCTGCTGGGTGATGTTGTCCTGCTCCTTCTTGTAGGTCTCCAGCTCCGCGCGGTAGCGGGTCTTGGCGCGGTTCTGCACCTCGTCCAGATAAGCGTCGATCACCTTGTTGACGATCACGCGCGGGTCTTTCTGCCAGTGGGCGCCCATCGCGACCTTGATGAAGTTCGTGCCGCGCATCGGCGTGCTGCCCAGATCCTCATCCAGCTTGGTAAAACGCTCGTCGGGATCGACCCAGGAATACCAGCTCGTCGACTTGACCTCGGGCGTGCGGAGGGCCGCCTGCAAGACGGTGGGCAGCTTCACAAAAATGGCCTGCGTGCGCAGCAGGGTATCGGCCTCGTCCTTGATGAAGGCCGGACCGCGAATGTCGCCCAGTTGCTTGGGCTTGTCCGAGCGCACCTCGATCCAGCCCTCGGCCGTCCAGATCGGGAAATAGCGGTAGATGAGGAAGAAGGCGCCCGTCACGATGCTGCCGAAGCACAGCCACATCAGGATGATCGAGACCAGCCGCCGCCGCATGATCGCCAGCACGTCGCCGATCGATGTGCCTCCGCCCGCGGGTGCGCTGACCGCCACGGCCGGCAGACCGGCCGCCGCCGGGCCCGCCGCCCAGGGAAGCGTGATGCGTTCCGAAGTGGTTACCGGCATGGTACTCATGATCCTCTTCCTCCAGGATTAGAAACGTCTAGTGTCTATGCTCTGGTCCGTCGTCGATGAACAAGTTCTGCAAGACATATCCGACCAGCATCAGCAGGCTTAACGCCACCCCGAAAAACAGTACGATGCCGAGCAAGGCATGCGCGCTGCCGCGCGCATAGTCCGTAAGCCCGTGCACCTGGAGCCAACCCGTCAGCGTCACCCGCAGAACGTTGACCAGAATCGCGATGGGCACGCAGGCGGCCACCAGCACGACCCGCTGCCAGTTCGGGCGCTGCCCCTGATAAGCCACGACCAGCGCCAGCGTCAGCAGCGCCATCTGCGTGCGCATCCCGCTGCAGCCCTGATCGACGTGCAGGCTGCCCGGCACGCCCTGATAGAAGTAATCCACGCGCACGCCGGCCGCCTCGGCCGACAAGCCGGGCACGCTCACCGCCAACAGCAGGGCGGCCGCCCTGGCGGCCAGCATCTGCAGCGGCTGGGTCAGGCTGACATACACCCCGTAAGGCAGGGGAATGGCGAGCAGCAGAAACGCGATCGGAAACCACGCGATCCGCATGACGCCCGTACCCGCCAGATACCACGCCAGGCCGGCGATGGTGACCACCGCCGCCACGCCCTTGAAGTAGCCGATGGTCCGCTGCAGGCCCAGCGTATACAGCCCGATGCCCGCCAGGAGTACCAGCAGCCCGAGGACGCTGGCGCGCGACGGGACGGCGCGCAGCGCCTCCCGCCGTCCGGCGAGGAAATACAGGCTGAAAACCGGGACCAGCCAGCAGTACGTCCACGTGTCATCGTGCGACCAGCGCCAAGCCAATTCGTAACGCAGCGTGTTCCAGAAGGCGGCCAAAAACAGCACGGCCAACACGCTGACCTGCACGAACGTGACGGGACTCAGAGACTCTGAGGGACTGAGAGAACTGTGATCTGTGAACTTTGAGCTCTGCACTCTTCTCTGTCTCTCTGCCCTGGACTCGCTAGGGGCGTCGCCCCGCGCGTGTCCAGGGTCTGTAGCTCGGAGCCCCGGTCCCGGCGCGCCGGGATTGCGGTCTGGCTCAGGACTCAGAGACGCTGAGGGACTGAGGGAACCGCGATCTCTCAACTTTGATCTCTGCACTCTCCTCTGTCTCTCTGTAGCTCTGAGTCCCCGCCGTTCCGCCGCGGCGGGCGCCTCATTGATTCAAGTTCTGGAACAGGCCTGGGAAGCGCTGCGCCCGCAAGTTGACGGCACTGGGGTTGACCTTCGACCCGAAGCTGTCGATGTCGGCGAAGTTGCGGTCATAGACAAACCCGAAGCCATAGAACATACGGAAAGCGTTGCGCGCCGAAGCCAGGAACACGGCCGCCGGGTGCGAACCGATGTTGATGATGTCGTCCGGTTTGACATAAAAATCCGGATCGCGGCCGGCGAAGATGCGGTCGAGATTGACCTGAATCATCTCCTCGCGATCGCCATAGCGGCGATAAATCGTGCAGCGATCCGGCCAACCCAACGGCGCCAGGCCACCCGCGGCCGCGACGGCCGCCTTGAGCGTGATCTTCTGGGCCGCAATGCCGAAGGCCCCCGGCCGCGAGATCTGCCCGGTCATGTAATAGATGCCCTCCACCTCGGCCTTCAGTCGAATCGTATCGCCCGGACGTATGATGATGTTGTAACGCGGATCCAGTTTCCCCAGCGGTCCCGCCGGAATCACGATGAGCCGATACTCCTCGACGCCGCCGGCTACCGCTCCCCAATCTACCTTAGGCTCGATGGGAGCCTCACCCTCCCGCGCCCCAGTCGGGGGGCGCATGCCAGGGGGCAGCTCTGGGCCAGGCTCGGTCTCCGGAGTCGGACCCTCCTCAACTGGGACCCAAATCCCCTGGTCCCGCAGGTAGATAAAACGCGGTCCGCGGCGCGGCGCGAACTGCGATGTCGGCTCCTGCGGTTCGGTCGCCGGCTGCATGCCCGACTCGTCCGGTGATTCGGCCGGCTGTCTAGTCTTACCCGTCACGGCCTCGATAAGTTCTTGGGTTTCGTCGCGTTTTCCGGTGGGGGCCGTCGTGGGCTGCCCAGCCTCCCGCCCGGGCGGGTCTTGGATCTGGCGCGCGGCGAGCCCGCTCGGAGGGCGAGCCTCCCGGCGAGCCGGCTCGGCGGGAGCCTCGCCCTCCCGGGCCGGAGCCTCGCGCTCCCGGCGTGCGTCCGCATATGCGACGGCGTCAGACGTAATCCCCGGCCGTTTTGGATCGCTGGACCCCGGAGCCCCTACGCCAGACGTCGAGGGCATCGCGCCGCTTAGATTGTGGTGCAGGCTTCCAGCCTGCTCCGAGGGATTCGCGCCGTTGGCGGCCGGACGGGGTAATGCGCTGGCGGGCGGTTCAGACTTCTTCTTGCGGTAAATCCAAACCTCTTGAACACGCTCGTCCAGACCGCCGGAAGTGGCCAGGGCTTCAAGCAGATGGAAATTCGGTTCGGGGATGAAGGCCGTCCCTGGGCCACCGCGATTAGCAGTCAGGGCCGCACCGAAGAACCCAAAGATGGTGTAGCTGGCACCGCGGCGGGTCAGCGGATTGACGGTG
>DASXUA010000170.1:0-7597 GCA_036505095.1 Phycisphaerae bacterium | reverse complement strand
GGCCAGACCTTCGTGTGGCGCCAGGGCGAACGGGTCGATATAGATCGCCTGCCGATACCAGTGCCGCGCGTCCGGGAGCTTGCCCTGACGGTCGTAGATGCGCGCGACGTTCAGCGGAATGTCCGCATCGTGCTCTTCGCTGTGCGCCGCTTGCAGCAGGTCCGGCAAAGCGGCATCTGAGTTACCGCGCTGCAAGTAAATCGCCGCCAGTCCACGGAAGCTGGTCGTGTCCAGTGGGCAGAGGCGCTTCAGCGTCGTGAAGCACGCCTCGGCCTTCGGGTAATCGCCGCGGCGCAGCGCGATCGTCCCGGCCACTCGCGGACCAGCCCAACTCGCGGGATCGGCCTTCATCAGTCGCTCGCAGAGCGGCATCGCCTCTTCCTCGGCCGCCGCACGCGCAGCAGCGCTGATCTCGGGGTTGGACAATGCAATCTCCAGCAGCTTCACCAGTACACGCAGCGCCTGCGGCTGTTCGGCGTCGATCGCCAGCGCCTTGCGCGCCGCGTCCAGTGCCCGTTCATGTTCGTCGGCGTCATATTCGGCGGTGGCCAGCCGTCCCAGCAAACCCGCGTTCGAGCTGTCAATCAGCGCCAGCGCGCGCAGCTTGATCGGATCCTCGGGCGGATCGAGCGGGAAACCCCAGGCCTTCACCTGGTTGCGCGCCCATTCGCGGAACTCGGCGTCAAAGACCTCGGGGGCGATGCCCAGGACGCTGGTGAAAACGCCCTTCTGCGACTGGCCATTCCGAAAGGCGGCCAGCAGCTTGTTGATCGTATCGAAGCCATAGCGCTCGACAATGTACTCGCACATCCACTCGCTCTGCGCGTACGCCATCTGCCGATCGGTCGGCTTGCGCGGGCGGCTGAATCCCCAATCGAGCGATTCGAGCGTAAACAATTCGTTGCGCCGCGCGGCCTCCGCCAGAAGCTGTGCCCAATCAAAGCTGCGCGGGGAGTTTTCCTGATAGACGGCCAGCCCCTCCGTGAACCAATGCGCGATGCGGTTGTGCGTCGCGGCCAGCGTGACCGTGTGCGTAAACTCGTGCCGCAGCACGCGCGCGAAGTTGTACGGCCCCTGAAGCTGCGGGTGCCGCCGCGGCGAATCCAGCGCGATCACCCGGCCGGTGCAGGCGCCCACGGTATGAATCCACGGCTTACCCGTGATCCGCACGCCGAACTGCCGATGCGTCGGGAAGATTTCGATTACCGTCTTCTCATCCAGCGGCGTGTCGTAATCGGCCGTCACGTCGCTGTAGATCTGCTCCAGGTATTGCCCGAAGTACTCGGCCAGCACGGAGTCGGTGTTCTTGTCATAGCGCACGATGAAATGCGGCGTCTCGTGCGACGCGAATCCTTCGAGCAGGTCGAGCAGGTCGAGCGTGTTCTTAGTTCGCTGGTTGTACTCGTCCAGCGCCCAGGCGGCCTCCAGCGCCGCGCGGGCTTTGTCCTCGCGGCCCCACTGCATGTACATCATGCCCAGCTCGCAGCGCGGATTGGGATCGGTCGGCTCGCACTCGATCGCCCGCAGATACTCCGCTTCGGACGCCTGATATTGCCGCAGCCCGCCGAGCGTATCGGCCACGATGGCATGAAAGATGGCCGAACAGGGGTTCAGCGCCTCGGCGCGGCGCCGCAGCGCGGCGCTGGGATCCTGCGCGGGGCGCCCATCCTGAACGCCCTCGGGAGCGGCATCTTCCGGGCGGCACAGGTGCGCGGCCGCCGCCAGGCCCAGCGCGTAAAGGTCGTTGGGATTGATCGCCAGCGCCTTCTCGGCGGTCGCGATCGCCTCGGCGTAACGACGTTCCTGCAACTTCAGCGCGGCCCGCAGATCCAGCGCCGGCACGTAATTCGGATTGATATCCAACGCCAGCTTGGCACGCCGCTCGGCCTCTTCGAAGTCCCACCCGTCGAGGGCGATCTTGCCCAGGCCGACGTGGGCTTCAGGCAGATTCGTGTTGATGCGCAGCGCGGCTTTGTAATCGTTGACCGCGCCGTGCTCTTCACTGAAGTTGAACTTCGCGGCCAGCAGGTCGGCCGCCGCAATCCGCGCCGGCCAATAAGCCCGATCAAGCCGCTCGTATGCCTGTTGCAGTAGTTCGTGCAGCACGTGATCGGTCCGGTCATTCAGGTTCGGATGCCGCGTCAGGACCGTGAAGCGATAAAAACCAACCGCGGCGGCCGTCACCTGCTCGGCCGTCTCGGGCACGCGCTGAACCAGCAGCTCGTCGTAGAAGCGATACACCTCGATGGCCTCGTCGCGGCGGCCGAGCATCTCGAGCATTTCACCCAACCGCGTGCGCGCCGTGTACGCGGTACGGTCCAGTTCCAGCGCGGCGCGCAAGTGCGTCAGCGCGTCGTCATATTTGCCGTGCGCCGCCAGCGTCTCGGCCAGCGTAGTGTGCCACTCGGCGGAAACACGATTGGTTCGCTTATTCTCGCTCGCCTTGGTCGCGACCAACGCTTCCGCCTGATTCAGGAGTTCCGCCGCCTCATCGTAAGCGCCCACGCGCAGTTTGCAGCGCGCCAGACCGATCGTCGCCGGGAGTTTGCGTGCGGGAGTTTCTGCCTGCCGGGCGTACGCCTCCGCGGCCCGCTCGTAATAGCCCTTCAGGAGCAGTTCATCGGGATCGGTAGGCAGCTCGACGTCCGGAGCGTCGGAGGGTGCGCTCGCGGCCTGGGATGCAGGCGAATCCCCCGCGCGCGCCGCGGCCTCGCACATCCAGAAGGCGTTGACCAGCGCGATGGAGGCCACATGAAGCATTCGGCGAGCGTACGTCATGCGACGATCTTAGCGCCGCGCGAGCGGGCGTTCAATGCGAGCCGCCAGTTGGTTCGGCCTGGGTGGCACGGTCTGGCGCATCCGCCGCGGCGGAGGAGCTAGATCATGTAAACCACGGTCTGCGTCAAACCGTGCCCCCGCGGTTTACGCCGCCGCGAAATCCGCATAAAGTCGGCTCGATGAATCTGGCGGGAAAAACAGCCCTGATCACCGGCGGAGCGCGCCGCGTCGGCCGTGCCATCGCGCTCGAGCTCGCCGAGGCCGGCTGCGACGTGGCCGTGCACTATCGTTCGTCCGAGGCCGAGGCGCGCGAGACGGTCCGGCTGATTACGCAGCGCGGCCGGCGGGCCGCCGCAATTCCGGGTGATCTCGACGCATCCGCTGAATGGCCGCGCATCATCGCCGCGGCCGTAAGCGCGCTCGGCCGGCTCGACATTCTGATCAACAACGCCTCGATGTTTGATCCCACGCCGCTCGACAACTTCGATCCCGCAAGATGGGAACAAACGTTGCGGGTCAACTTTCTGGCCCCGGCCGGACTCGCGGCCGCCGCACGACCGCACCTGGCCAAGTCGGGCGAAGGCAGCATCGTCAACCTGTGCGACATCTCAGCCGAGCGCCCCTGGCGGAACTATGCAGCATACTGTGCTTCCAAGGCGGCGCTGATCTGCCTGACGAAAGCCCTCGCGAAAGAATTCGCCCCGGCGATTCGCGTCAACGGCATCGCGCCCGGCATCGCCGAGTTCCCCGATTCCTATGACGAAACCACCCGCCAGAAGCTGATCGCACGCGTTCCCCTGGCGCGCGCCGGCACACCGGAGGAAATCGCGAAAGCTGTGCGCTACCTGGTCGCCGACGCCACTTATGTGACGGGGCACATCCTTACCGTGGATGGAGGACGGGGACTTCGATAGCTGATGGTCGGGCGTCTCGCCCATCGGGGACGACGATAATCTATGCAATCGTATTCGCGGCAGGCGGGCAGGACGCCGGCCCCCCTCGGCCGTCCGCGACCGCCGGCACGCCACCAATCGCAATAACCTCGTTCATGCTGCCGGAGCGGAAGCCGCGCAGGTCAATCGTGACGTAGGCATAACCGAGTGATCGGAAATACGCATCGATCCGCGTGCGCACGTCGTCGACCGCCAGCGCCGGGATTTCGTGCGGCGGCACCTCGATGCGGGCCAGGTTGTTGTGGTGCCTCACGCGGCATTCACGGATGCCCAGCTTGTGCAGGAACGCCTCCGCCTGTTCGATCATGCGCAACTTCTCGGGCGTAATCTGCTCGCCATATTGCACTCGGCTGGAGAGGCACGGGCTGGCGGGTTTGTCGAACGTGGGTAAACCCATTTGCCGCGACAACTCGCGCACTTCGGCTTTGGTCAGACCGGCCTCGCCGGCCGGAGCGCGTACTTGGTGCTCGCCGGCCGCCTGAATCCCTGGACGCCAGTCGCCGTAGTCGTCCGCGTTGATGCCATTCACGATCGCGCGCAGGCCGCGCGCTGCGATGAACCGCTCCAAGTGCGTGTAAAGAGTGGTCTTGCAGAAGTAGCAGCGGTTCGTGGGGTTCGCTAGATAATCCGCATTCTCGAACTCGTCGGTATCGATGATCTCGTGTCGCGCGCCGAGCTGCCGGGCCAATTCGCCGGCCTCTTCCAACTCGGCTTCGGCGACGCTGGCGCTGCGGCCGGTGACGGCGACCACGTTGTCGGATCCGAGCGTATCGAGCGCTCCCTTCAGCACAAAAGTCGAGTCGACCCCGCCGCTGAACGCGACCGCCACGCTGCCGAGTTCGCGCAGAATCTTCTGCATGCGCTCGAGTTTCTGAGCGGTAGTCTGGAGCTTCAAATCGGGCACTTCCATATCCCTATCGTAGCCGCGCTGCGCGGCGACGCCAATTCGGCTGTCGTATTGAATGCCTGCCGGTTCATGCTAAACTATCGGCGAAAGCCCGAGGACAACGACCATGCCTGACGCACCCGACGTGATTTCCTACGAGGATTTTGCCAAGATCAAACTGCGCGTCGGCCGCGTGTTGGAAGCCGGTCCGCATCCAAACGCCGACAAGCTGCTGGTACTCAAAGTCGATCTCGGCACTGAGCAGCGGCAGCTCTGCGCTGGCCTGGTCGGTCAGTACCAGCCCGAAGACCTGGTCGGAAAGAACATCATCGTGGTCGCCAACCTGGCCCCGCGCATGATGCGCGGCCTCGAAAGCCAGGGCATGCTGCTGGCCGCTTCGAACGCGGACCACTCGCGCGTAATCGTCCTTACCACCGCCGCCGATGTCGAGCCCGGCAGCAGCGTGAGCTGAGCTCTGCTTATCGCTTCGCTCTGTTCAGAACCGCGAACGCAAGCGAGCGTCATCGGCGTGTAGCGGCGTCACACCCACGCCGCTCCCTCACGGTCGCGGTTCAGAACCGCGAGCGTAAGCGAGCGTCTACGGCGACCACATGGCTGGAGCCGATTCGTACCCGTTGGGTAGCAAGCGGAAGCGCCTGGCGCTTGCGCCGGCGATGCTGATCGTCTCCGCATGCGTGTCGACGCCCAAGTCGCCGGTCTCCCCCACCTGGTGTGATCCCAGCTTTCGCGTCGGTGTTTACCTGAACCACCAGGTGCCGACCGCGAAAGCCTTCGAGATGCTGCATGAGGCCGGCGTAAATTTCGTTTGGATCAACCTCAAGAACTACCGCACGATGGCGAAATTCGAGCACCTGAGCGCATTGGCCGCGCGCTATCGCATCGACATCTACGTGCAATTATTCGCCCGCCTGGACGCTGACGAGCCGGACGACGTCGCCCGCGCCCGCATCCGCGCTGCCGTACGTTTCATCAATCGCCAGCCGCACAAATCAGTCGTCGTGGGCTACGGCATCGCCGACGAGCCGGAGCTGAACTTTCCCGTCGATGAGCATCCCGAAGTCGCGGCGCGTGCGGCGCGCTTCATCGAGCTCGTCAAATCCAGCGACCCGCGCCGGCGGACCTTGACGACGCGCTACGGCACCCGCTGGCACGACTTCCGCACCGACGAAGTCTGGTGCAACGTCTTCGGCGCCGATGCGGAGGACGCTGACCTGCTTGCAGGCATGTGGCGCGTGGTTCGCGCCGCTGGCTATCCCTCATTCGTGGCGCTCGCGGCCGGTCAATCGCCTCAGCAATTGAAGGACGAACCATCGCCGGATCAGCCGCCAACCACCTCGGGCAACGAAGAGCGGTCGAATTTAGCTTCAGCCGACATCCGTGAACATTACATCTACCAGTACGCCCTCTCAGCCTATCTGGCGGGTGCCGAGGGGGTCGTTTTCTATATTTTCGACGGCGTACCCGAGGATCGTACCTGGTCGCTGGTCGACTCGGCGGGCGCGGATATCGCCGGTAAGTGGGAGGGGTTGCAAGCCGCAATCAAGGACATCCGAGATATGGCGCGCCACCAAAGCGGTAGCCCGCGTACTTATAGCAGCGTTCCGCGCAGGATAAGCATGCCCACCTCAAAGTAAATCACCAGCCCGCTCACATCGACCAGCGTGGCCACCAAGGGGGCCGAAAGCGTGGCGGGGTCGATCTTCAGACGTCGCAGCAGCAACGGCAACATGCCGCCCACCAGCGTCCCCCAGAGAATCACTCCCAGCAGCGCGGCCGCCACCGTCAGGGCGATGCGATGATAGTATTCCGTGTAGGTCTGCCAGCCGAGCCACTGCCAGGCGTGCACCCGCGCCAAGCCGAGCAGCGCCAGCCACAGGCCCAGCAGCAACCCGCTGGCCAGTTCGCGCCGCAGCACGCGCCACCAGTCGCGCAGCTTTACCTCACCCAGGGCCAGCGCCCGGATGACCAGCGTCGACGCCTGCGACCCGCTGTTGCCGCCGCTGGAGATGATCAGCGGTACGAACAGCGCCAGCTTCTGGGCGCGCGCCAGTTCGCCTTCAAAATGCCCCATGGCCGTGGCCGTCAGCATTTCACCCAGGAACAGTCCCGATAACCACAGTCCGCGCTTCCGCGCCATGGTGAGCAGGTCGGTCTCCAGGTACGGCGCATCGAGAACCTCGACCGCACCCATCTTCTGGATGTCTTCGGTGGCTTCCTGCTGTGCCACATCCAGCACGTCATCGACGGTAACGATGCCCACCAGCAGTCCCGTTGAATCAACCACCGGCAGGGCAATACGGTCGAGCCGCTGGAACTCACGCACCGCCTCTTCCTGGTCCTGATCCGCGCGCAGCGCGAAGAACTGCCGGTCCATGATGTCGCTCAGCCGCGCATTCGGATCGGCCAAGACGATCTCCCGCAGCCGCAGGTCATCGATCAGTCGCCCGCGCTCGTCGAGGACGTACGCGTGGCTGAGCGTCTCCTTGTCGCGGCCCACTTTGCGAATGTGCTCCAGGAGCTGCGCGACTGTCCAGTCGGCGCGGGCCGCCACATAGTCCGGCGTCATTCGCCGGCCAACCGACTCCTCCGGATAGCCCAAGAGCTGCGTCGCGACCCGCCGCTCATCCGGGGAGAGCAGCGTCAGCAGGCGCTGCGTGACCGCACCCGGCAATTCTTCCAGCAAGGCCGTGCGGTCGTCCGGCGCCATCGCGTTCAGCACGGCCGCGACCTGTTCCTGGCCGAGACTGTGCAGCAGCGCTTCCTGCGCCGGCAGCGGCATGTACTCGAAAATAGCGGCCGCAAAATCGCGTGGCAGCACGCGGAACACCACCCCCACGTGCTCCAGCGACATATCGGCCAGGATGTCGGCCACCGCATCCGGCGGCAGCGCTTCCAGCGTGGCGCGCAGTTCGCCGAACTGACGGTTCGTGATCATCTCAACGATTTCTGGTCCGACGAG
>DASXUA010000169.1:0-4519 GCA_036505095.1 Phycisphaerae bacterium | reverse complement strand
GTTGGCTGAAGAGGCGGCCGTTGCCGAGGTGGGCGGCTGAGAGTTCATGGGTCCGCCGCGGATCAACGCGGATTCGCGCGGATGATAAGCAATCCGTGTTGATCCGCGTTCATCCGCGGCTCAGATTCGAGATATTCTGATGAGCGTTGAAGTTTCCGTTCCGCAACTGACCAAGAAGGATTTCGAGACCGACCAGGACGTGCGCTGGTGCCCGGGCTGCGGGGACTACTCCATCCTGGCGCAGATGAAAACCGTGCTGCCCAAGCTCGGCATCCGCAAGGAGAACTTCGTATTCGTCTCCGGGATCGGGTGCTCGAGCCGGTTTCCTTATTACTTGGATACCTACGGCATCCACAGCATTCACGGCCGGGCTCCGGCCGTGGCGACCGGCGTGGCGTGCGTACGGCCTGATCTGGCCGTGTGGGTCGTGACCGGCGACGGCGACGGACTGAGCATCGGCGGCAATCACCTGCTGCATACGATTCGGCGCAACGTCAACGTCAAGATCATGCTGTTCAACAACCGCATCTATGGTCTGACGAAGGGGCAGTATTCGCCCACGTCCGAGATGGGAAAGAAGACGAAATCGACGCCGTTCGGCTCAATCGATTTCCCGCTGCATCCGCTGAGCGTGGCGATCGGGGCCGAGGCGACCTTCGTGGCGCGCGCCATCGACGTGCATCTCAAGCACTTGCAGGAGATTCTGGAGCGCGCGGCCGCGCATAAAGGCACGGCCTTCATCGAGATTTATCAGAACTGCAACATCTTCAACGACAAGGCCTTCGAATACGCCTCCGCGAAGGAGACGCGCGACGACCAAACCATCACGCTCGAGCATGGGCGCCCGCTCATCTTCGGCAAGAACCGCGACAAGGGCATCCGCCTGAACAGCAACATGGAGCCGGAAGTCGTCACGCTGGGCAATGGCATCAAGGAAGACGATCTGCTCTTTCACGACGAAAAGGCCCCGCAGCCGACGCTGGCCTACATGCTCAGCCGGATGCACCATCCCGAGTTCCCCGAGCCGATCGGCGTTTTCCGCGCTGTCGAGCGGCCCACCTACGAAAGCCTGCTGCACGAGCAGCTCAAGACCGCCTCCGCCAAGATGGGTCCCGGCCGCATCGAGGACCTGTTCGACGACGGCGACACCTGGGTCGTCGAGTGATTTGACCATGCGCATATGACCACCGCGGCGACACTGCTGACGGCCGAGCAATTTGCTGAACAATTCGGCAACATCCCGTTTTGCGAACTGGTTCGCGGGGAGGTGGTCGAATTGACTGCCCGAGGTTTGATTCACAGCCGGACCGTCGGTCGCGCCTATTTCCTGGTCGAGACTTGGGCGAGACAAAGCGGGCTTGGCCGTGCGTTCACGGGCGAAACAGGCGTGTTCACCGAGCACGATCCGGACACCGTGCGTGGCGCCGACATCGCTTACTTTTCGTACGGGCGCTTGCCGAGAGAAACCGAGTTGCCGAGCGGCTTCAGCAGGATTCCGCCGGAACTGGTGATCGAAGTACTCGGCAAAGGGCACGGCTGGGACGAGATGTACGAGAAGGTGAGTGAATATCTGCGCGCGGGTGTGGACGCGGTGTGGGTTCTGGACCCGGACTCACGCAGCCTGTCAGCGTTCCGGCCGAATACCCCGCCCGTTGTGCTGGAGGCCGAGGCCGAAATCCGCGACGAAGCCCTCCTGCCGGGCTTCTCCTGCCACGATTCACAGTTCTTTGAGGATTGAAACAAACCGTCGATTGTGCCCGACCCGCGCGATTTCCGCCAGCACGTCGGCTCCGGCGAATCCACTCGGAAACAAGTGCGCGAATGCCGCGCTGCATTCGTTGTATGAGCACGTATTTTCAGGCTGTTCAAACATGGTGCGCTGAATAGCTCCGGAGTTCGCGATCGGCTTGGGAAATCAGCCGAGTTGCTTCAGATGCTCGAACGGACTGCCGCAGCCTTCGCAGTAATAGATCATCTTACACCGAGTCGGACCGAACGACGAGTCGAGATGGGTTTGCGCACTGCCGCAGAAGGGGCAGAGTATGCTTGCGGGGAGAGCTGTGTTGATCTGCGTCACCGCGAGCGCGCTGACCGCGCGCGGGACCGTGATTCCCAGGCTTGCCAGTGCGGCCCGGCCGGTCGCGCTGATGCGCTCGACGGTCCAGGGCGGATCGTAGACGAAGTTGACCGTTACCTCACCGACGCCCTCGAGTGCCGAGAGCTTCTCGCTGATTTGCTGTTGAAGGACTACCAATGCCGGGCAGCCGATGAATGTGGGCAGCAAATCGATTGTGACTCCCGGACTTTCTACCTTCACGCGGTGCACGATGCCGAGTTCCACGATGCTGATGGGCATCTCCGGATCGGGAATGGTCTTGAGAACGTCCAGGATTTCCGATTCGCTTACCATGCCGCGCCGGGTTCGACCCGATAGACTTCGGTTAGTTCTGCCAGCAGTTCCGCAAAATCAGGCGTGTGCACGCCGTGTCGCCCATCAGGAGATTCTAGGTCTGGGATAGCAGCGGGAATAGCCAGACCGCCGGCGGCGGCTTGCTGCCTTACGGCCTCGTGCCAAAGCGCGGCGGTCGGCCGCTGGAGCGGTGGGTAGAGGCCGGCGCGTTCGAGCGCATCCTTACCTCCAGTGTGCTCGAACAGCGCTGCAACGGCCTTCCAGAGCAGGTTGATGCCATTCTGCATGCGCTGATGGCTGTCCGA
The DNA here is from genome assembly GCA_036505095.1 of Phycisphaerae bacterium. Classification (GTDB taxonomy): domain Bacteria; phylum Planctomycetota; class Phycisphaerae; order UBA1845; family UBA1845; genus DASXUA01. The sequence goes on along the minus strand of DASXUA010000169.1, from coordinate 1,804 downwards.
TGTTCCGCGCCCCAGCCGCTGAATCCAGGTGTCCGCGTGCTGCACGTGGACACGCTCCTCGGCCAGCATGCGCGACGCGAGTGCGGCCAGGGGTTTCCAGTTCGACATTGCCAACCGCTGCAGTCGCAGCACGTCGAAATGATCGCAGAAGAACTGCCGGACAATGGCCCGTGCCCAGTCAAACTCGTCGGGCTGTTCGATCAGCGCAGCGCAGCGATACTCAGCAGGGGCGCGGGCGTAGGCGAGTTCGTTCGCTGTGGCACCGCCCAATTCGGCATGGATGAGCTGATACAGCGCTTCGGCGTGGCCGATCTCGTCCTGCGCGATAGACGAAAACGCGATGTCTTCCTCCAGGATCGGCCCCAGCCCGGTCCAATCGGCATTGCGATGACCGAGCAGAAACTTGTCGTCGGCGACGCTGAGCAGCAGTTCGCGGAGCGGCTCTCGCAGGGATGGGTCCATCGTTCAATTCGCAATCCGCAATCCGCAATCCGCAATCATCAGAAGCCCTCCTTCAGGTCCAGCTTCTGGTACTCATCGACGTCCTTCTTCTTGCGGAATTTCTCCCATTTCTTGCGCACATCCTGATACCCGCGTGCGAGTCGGTAGCTCTGGTCGGTGTTCCGCCATACCAGATCTTTGTCGTAATCTGTCGCGACAATGGCCGCACGCGGCACGACCCAGATGTGCACGCATTGCTGGTCGCGGGCGTAGTGCTCGCGGGCAAACTCCAGCGCCACCTCATCATCCGGTGCATCGAGGCTGCCGGCGTGCACGTGTGGTTCGGACCGCTTGAGCTGGATAAAGACCTCGTAGGCCTTCAGCTCCGGCTCGGCCGGCAGCGCCGGCTCGGCACTCTTGTCGGGAATGTTGGCGCGAATCCTCGAAAGCATCTGTTGTCTGTCAGATCACCGCGACTTGCGCGATTGACGCCTTTCGCCGTTGACAAAATCGATCGAGGTCACAAGCAAGAGGTCCAGAATGCGGTAGTCCTCGCCCGATCCCGGCTCGGCGACAATGAACGTCCGCTGTGCGTCGGGCGGTATGAACAGGCATTCGGGGCTGGGGATTCGAAGCTTGCATCCGTCCGTCAGACAAATCGTAAATGGACGGAACGGTTGCGCCCGGGCCGCATCGCGTAATCTATTAATCGTCATGCATTCAACCTCATACGTTTAATTCGTCGCTTGCGGCAGGCCGGGCGTTTCGCCCATGACTGCCCGCCGCACCCACTGGCCCTGCTCGTACGACAGCCGCCGCAGGCCCACGCGTTGCTTGTTGCAGGGGCCGTTGCCGCGGATCACGCGATAGAATTCATCCCAATCGGGGCTGCTGAAGCCCCAGTGACCCGTGTCCTCGTGATAACGGCATTCGGGGTCTGCCACGAGATTCGGATTAGGCTTGGCGGGATCATCCGGATTCGATGGACCAGGCAGATGGACCTTAATGCCCAGGTCTTTCGCGGCGGGGGTGAAGCGGTCAACGAACATCTGCCGCAGCGTGTCGTTCGTGGCGGTCTTGATGCGCCAGCGCATGAAGTCGGAGTTGTGCACACTTGCCTTGTCGGGCGGGCCGAAAAACATGATGCACGGCCACCACCAGCGGTCGAAGGCGGCCTGGCACATATCTTTTTGCCGCTGCGTGCCGCCCATCAGCGTCAGGACCATGTCTTCGCCGCTCTTGAAATGAAACGCCTCTTCCATGTTGATGCGCTTCATGGTTCGGACGTAGGGGGCATAGGAGCCATCGGCCAGGGACTTTTGATTCATGATCGCCGCGCCGTCCACCAGCCACTGAATCATGG
>DASXUA010000168.1:0-23224 GCA_036505095.1 Phycisphaerae bacterium | reverse complement strand
TCGGAGATCCTCCGCTGGTCGCTGATCCGCGACGCCGCTCATCGGCTAATTACGATGCGCAAGATCGCGGAGCTGCTGGCATGAGATTGAGAGTTCCGGGTTCAGGATTACAAATGTACCGTCGCCCCTTGTGGGCGGCGTCGGCGCGGGTGGCATGGGCAATCCGCCGCGGCGGATTGCCCGTGCGGCAAGTTAGGAGGCAACGCTATGGACGAAAAACCGATTCTGCTCAATCAGCTCGAGATCACGCGGCAAATGACATTGTCGTTACTTGAAACCATCGAAAAATCCGGCGCCAACGTGCAGAAGGCGCTGACCTGGCAGCCGGCCCCCGGCCGCGCCCATATCGGCTGGCAGCTTATGCACATCGCGGCCACAGACGATCGCTACCTGAATTTCCGTCTGCTCGGCAAGCCCGTGGAGCGGGTCGATGACCCAGCATTGGTGAACACTTTCGGCGGCGGCAGCACGCCGACTCCGGCCAATGTTCCCGCGCCCGAGCAAATCCGCGCGACGCTGGCCCGCACGCGCGCCAAGATGATCGCCCACGTGCAAGCGTTAGATCCGGCAAAGCTCGATATCAAACCCTTCCCCGACGCGCCGCGCACCAACCGCACCGCGTTCCAGTTCCTGGCCTGGCACGAAGCCCACCATCAGGGGCAGGCGCACTTAACCTGGAACCTCTATAAAGCCGCGCACGGCATCAAATAGCGCCGCATGCTGAAAAATACCGGGCTAATGCGGACCCGTAAACGACGTCTGCAACCATCCAAAATCGCGAAGATCGACGTCGATGTCGCCATCGACGTCGGCGTGAATCCCCGTTGCGCATGACGCACTGGGTGTAGTGCCCGGCCCGCCCAGGCAGCCCACCAGCGCCGCCAGATCCGCCAAATCGACGTCACAATCGGCATCGACGTCCCCGACCGGGCAGATTGGCGGCGCGGCATAGACGTAGGCGCGACCGGCCGCACTGGCGACCGCATCGTTGTATGGCGCGCCAACGATGGCCGCACCGTGATCAGTCTGAAAATATCCGCTCGCCGCGCCGACCGCCTGACCGAACCAATCGTTAGCGGCCGCGCCGTTCGCGATGGCCGCCGGCGACGATGAAAGTGGCGCCCCGCCCAAAAACAGGTAAGCGCGGCCCGCAGCGCTCAGGCCGCCCACACTCTGGAGCCGCGCCCCCACAACCATATCGGGCTGTCCATCTCCGTTGACGTCGCCAGCGCCGGCCACATTCCAACCGAATTGTGCGTCGGCCGACTCGCCGTGATAGACGACGGCCGCGGGCGACCCCGGCGTGTCCTCGCCGCGAAAGAGATACGCCGCGCCCGCGTTCGACGCCGCCGCATCGTTGTAGGGAGCACCGACCAGCAGATCGGCACGACCGCCGCCGTCGACGTCACCCGGAGCGGCCACGGAATTCCCAAACCAGTCATTCGCCGCGGCCCCGAGCCATGTACCGTCCGGCACCGCGTCCATGGCTGCGCCGCCGCGGAACAGATAGACCTTTCCGCGAGCCTGCGCGGGCCCGAAGCCGAACAGCCGCGCGCCAACCGCGATGTCGCCGAAACCATCGCCGTTCATGTCTCCCGCATACGCCACCGACCACCCGAACTGGTCGTTCGGATTCTGGCCGATGAGGACGACGAACGAGCCAGTGGGCGGCGTCGGACCACCGAGGAAAACATAGGCGCTGCCCGCGGCGCTGCCGCCGAGGTCGCTGTAGGGAGCGCCCACAATCACGTCGGCGAATCCATCGCCGTTCACATCTCCCAGCGCCACCGACTGCCCAAACCAGTCGTCGCACGCCGCGCCCGCAAGCGTTGCCCAACGTTGCCCGCTGAACGCTGCACCCCCGAGAAAAACATCCACGGCGCCGCAGGCACTCAAGCCAGCTACCGTGCGCAGCGGCGCCCCGACCACGAGGTCCGGGTGCCCGTCGCCGTTAATATCGCGGCCGCCCGCCAAGCTCTCGCCGAAGTGCTCATGGGCGCTCAGCCCATCAATGCGCAGCAGCGCTGGTGAGCCCGGCGGACCGCCGCCGCGGAACACGAACACCGCTCCGGCCGCCGTGTTCGCATCCACATTGAAAAAACGCGCTCCGGCGGCGACATCGCCCAGCCCATCGGCATTCAGGTCGCCGCTACCGCCCAGCGCCCACCCGAACTGCGCGTCGCACTGCAGCGGACCATCCAGGACATCACCCAGCGTCCACACTTGCCCCAGGCTCGGCGCGGCGCACGCGAAAATGCATACCGTGCACAAGCGCTCCAGAACGCTGACGCGGCGTTTACAAGCGGATTTCAGCTTCATTTCCCTCGGTCGCCCAATTTGACTCGCGCGGCGCAGTTTGCGCGCGTTTGTGATTCGATCGGTGGCGCGCCAGTCCGAACAGCATCCAGGTCGCGGCGGCCATCGCCGCCAGGATGATCCACGGCACGGCCGAATGCTGCGCGGGGCGGCCACGCCACATCTCGCGCACCGCTGCCAGAGCCGGCTTCGGCGTGCGATCCGCACGCACGATGCCGTAGTATTCCTCGGGGTCCGCATCCTGTCGTGCTGCGTCAGTCGGGTCGTACTCGCGCTGCCAGTAGTCCTTTCCGGGAATGGGGTTGTCGAAGTTCTTCCACCACTCGTCGCACCAGGAGAAGACGATCCCGCCCGCGGCGGGCCCACCCGCGATTTCGCGCCAGCAGTTTTGGATAACTTCCGCCTGACGCGCTTCCGAAGCCTCGAGCGAATTGATTCCGAATTCGCTGATGATCAGCGGCTTGCCAAGCGCCAGCGGCCCCAGCACTTCGCGGAGATACGGCCCGTAGCCCCGGACGCTGACTTCATACGGCCAGGCCGGGTACAGGTTGAAGCAGGCCAGGTCCAGGAAGCTCAGATCCAATTCCTTGGTTGGCGGCCAGTTCGCGTGCGCCAGCAGCCGACCGGGATCGCACTGACGAACGCGCTCCGCCAGATCGCGAAGTCGCCCCGAGACCGTTTGGGCACCAAGTCGCTCGACCACCCACGCCGGCACCTCGTTGCCCAGCACCCACACCAGAATGCCCTCATGCCGGCGCAGCGTCTCAACCGTCTTGAGGATCGCATCCGCCTGACGATCGAAAGCCTCGCGGCTGGTATCGTTCCAGCTCACGCTGAACTGATAGACGGTCAGCAGTCCGCGCTGCTGCGCCAGGTCGATCACCCAGCCCGGAGCGCTGTGGATCAGGATGGTGTTGGCGCCGAGCGCGGCAATCGCGTCGAGGTCCTTCTTGACGACTTTCTGCGATGGATACTCGCTCTTGCCGTCGGGCCCTGTCCCCGGCAGCCAGGGACTATAGTGGACCCCGCGCATCTGGAACGCCCGCCCATCCACGATGAGTTCGGCGCCATGCGCATGCCCACGCGCGCCGACGGCCAGCGCTTCCGCGCACGAAACGAGCAGCGCCAGCGCGAACACAGACAGTGCCACCGCAGTGACGACGGGCTTCACCGCAAAAGTGCTCACAGCCCGATATGCCTGCGCGCCTCGATAGCCGGCGAACGTGAGCGGCGAAAACAGATAGGCAGCCACAAACAGGTACGTCGCGGGAAATACCAAACTGGAATCATTGAACGCCCAGGGGACCGCAGCCAGCAGGACGCCCAGCGCCGCTTCGCCCCATCCGATCACCGGGACCGACGGGCGCGCCTGCGCCAGGTTGGTCGGCACCCACGGACGCTGGCGGCCCAAGAGACCGTCGAGCACGCCGCGCACGGTGGGCAGCACGACCCCTCCATACACCAACACGCACGACCAGGCCAGCGCCGGCCAGTGTCGCAGCGCGCGATGGCGCAGCGCCCAGGCGAGTGTCGGCGCCAGCAGCGCCAGCAGCACCGCGACGCCGGCAGGCAGGCAGAATGTGCTGGGCAGCAGCGCGCCGCTCGCCAGCCACGGCATGATCAGTTGGCACAGCAACAGACCCGTCAAGAGCAGCACTTGTGCCGGATAGAAGCTCATGAACTCCAGCATGCCCACGCGCTGCGCGAAGGGGACGTTCGGCGCCGTCAGCACGCCCTTCATCCGGCAACGCAAGACCTGCGCGCAGCCCTGCGCCCATTTACGGGCCCGTTTGCGAAACGCCAGGAAATCCGCCGGATGCCGCTCGGCGAAAACGATGTCGCGCCGGTAGAGGATGCGCTGCCCGCTCAGCGTAAGACGTATGGAAAGATCCAGGTCATCGGAGAAGAATCCGGGCGTCAGGCCTCCCGCTTGGCGAAGCTGGCTGATCCGCAGCACCCCATTGTGCCCGAAGAACGGGACGTAGCCCCAACGGGCCTGCGTGGCGGCGAAAACGTCAAAGACGTCAACCGCCCGCGCGAGCCGGCGCTGCAGCGGCGGCTCGCTCGGATCGACAAATCCGGAATTGCGGAACTGGACCACGGCCACATCGGGATCGTCGAACTCGGGCAGCGCCCGCCCCAACACGTCGCCCTGCAGCGCAATCGAATCGTTATCGCACAGCAGCAGCGCCTCCCAGCGCGGGTCGAGCCGCTCCAGAACCCAATTGACGGCGCCGGCCTTTCCGCCGACGCGCCGCGGCCGGTGCCAGATATCGAATTCCCAGCCCGCGCGATTGGGATGCGCTGCGAAGACCTCATGAATCCGCGCTCGGCACGCGGCGTCGTCGCCGTCATCATGAACCAGGAACAGCTTGGGCCCGGAACTCTCGAGCCACAACAGCGAATGGACGGCCGTTTCATCGAGATCGCCTGCGGTCAGATACAATACGACCACCGGCCGATCGGACTGCACTGCATCCCACAGCTTCACCTCAGACGGTCGCGGCAGCGCAAGGTAACCGATGCTCTTGGCGACGAACCCCAGCAGGAAGAACAGGCCGACGGATTGCGCCAACGCCACGACGCATGCCGCGCCGGCGTATGCCGCACCCGTCAAGCCCGGCGGACCCGCTGCGCAGGTCCCGGACGTGTTGACGACAATGAAAGCCGTGCCGGTCAGCCACAGCCCGATGAGCAGCGCATACGGCCACGCAGGGGGGCGCCGCCCCGCTCGAGGGTTTGTGCCGGGCCCTTGCGGATGCATTTTCTTTCCCCGTTTCCCCATCGCGCGCGGTCCCGCGCGCCACCGCGGGCCGCGCGTGCACTACGAACAATCAAGTTTGGCAGCTTCGCGGTCCGCGCGGTAGCAATATTAGACGCGTCTAACAAAGTGATGTCAATTCGCGGCGAGTCCCTGGAGCGTGAAGATGCGCTGAGGTATTGATATTGTGCACGCATGCTCGCCGAGGATCGCCCGCTTCGGCCGCGTCGGCAGATGGCACGATTTCGCTGCCTCAGCTACCAGCCGTCGGACGACACGGTTTCTTTGACGATGAGGCGTGTTCCAGACGTGAGGCGCTCAAGGTTATCGACCACCACCGGCATGCCCGCGCGAACGCCCGATATCACTTCGACCCGTTGATCCGTTCGAGCGCCGATCGTCACCGCGTTGGCCATGGCCCGCCCGTCGACCACGGTGAACACGGTCGCGTTTTCGCTGCCCGGCGACAGTCTTACGGCGGACAACGGCAGCCAGACGGCCCCGGAGCTTGCAGACCCGCGCGCCGGCGAGGACCCATCGCCGATAAACTCGACTCGTGCGGAACCGTTGATGCGCAGACTGGCCTGAGGGTCATGGATGCGGACCTTCACCTGAACGGTGGCCTTGGCATAGTTGCTCGCCGGATCAATCCACAAAACGTGCCCTTCATACCGGTGGTCCGGGGCCGCATCGGGCGTGATTCGCGCCGCCTGCCCGACGCTCAGGCGGTGAACGTCGCGCTCGCTGACGTCCGTGTCCACCCGCAAGCGGCTCATGTCGGCGATCACCGCCAACTGCGCATTGGCGTTGGCGCCGCGCCCGCCTTCGGCGGCGACAAAGTCTCCCACTTGTGCGCTGCGTTCAATGACCACCCCGGAAATCGGCGCCTGGATATCGCAGTCCTCCAGGTGCTTGCGAAAAACGCGCAGTGTGGCCTGCGCGCCTTTGAGCTGTGCCGCGACCACCTCCACTGCTAATCCGGCCGATTCCACACTCGCACGCGCCATCTCACCGGCGGCTTGCGCCGCGTCGTACCGGCTCTTGGCATTCATGAACTCCAGCTCGCTGGCGTTGTCGACCGCGTGCAGATCACGCAGCCGTTCGTAATTTCGCGTCTCGAATTCAAGGTCCGCCTGCGCTTGGCGCAGCGCGGCTTCAGCGCGGCGTTGCTCCGACTGGGAACGGGCCAACTCGCGCTCGTAGCGCGTCACCGTCGCGTCGGCTTCGTCGCACTGGGCCCGGTAGGTGTCATCTTCCAGCCGCGCCAGCACCTGCCCCGCAACTACGGAGTCACCCTGCTCGACGTTCATCTGCACGATCTGGCCGGAAACTTTGGTAGCGACGTACACCAATCGGTCACTGACGATGCGCCCGCCGGCAATCAGGCTCGCCGCCTCGCCCGGCTTTGCCTCCGAAATCGCGAGCAGGCGCACCTCAACCGGTTGCTCCGCAAGCGCCTGCACGAAGCTCTGGCCGTTCACGCGGAAATACCACCAGGCAGCCAGCCCCATAACCCCGCCGGCCGCGAATACGATCGCCAGCAACCAAACGCGGGACGCGCTGGACGGCGCTGGGCGTCGGCTGGCATCAATGGCCAGGCCCGCCAGGCGGTCATGATGGGCGGAATCGTTCACCCCGAATACCCCGCGCACACGCGCTACATTTCACGCAGCGCGGTGACCACGTCCACGCGAGACGCGCGCCAAGCCGGAAGCAAAGTGCCGGCCAGCCCGATGCCGGCGCCCACCGCCAGGCAGGTGGCAGCGATGGGCGCCGTAATCGCTAATCGGTAGCTTACCACAGTCAGCATCCCCGATACCATCTTCTGTTGCGTCCCATACCACAGGCAACTCAGCAGGACCCCCAGGGCGCCGCCCAGCGCTGCCAACGCCAGCCCTTCGAGCACGAATGCCGCCAGGATGCTGCTGCGCACAAAGCCCATGGTGCGGAGCATCGCGATCTCGCCGGTCCGGGCCGCGACGGAGGCATACATCGTGTTCGCCACGGCCAGGGCGGCGGCAATCCCCAGGATGATCACGATCGCGATGCTCAGGACGAACGTCGGCCGCTGATTCGTCCCCAGTCGGCGAAAGTAGTCCGATTCGGTTTGTGCCGACAACCCGACCGATGGCCCCTGGGCCATCTGAATGGCCTGCCAGGCCGCGTTTCCGTCCGGCACCAGTACGCGTGCTGCGGAGTATCCCGTGCGTCCGTAAGTCTCGCGGAAGCGCTCAACGTCGCCCCAGATCTCGCTATCGGCCGCCGTGCCGCCGGTGTCGAACACTCCCACGATTCTGAACGCTGTGCTGGCACGGGTGCCCAGCACCACTTCGTCTCCCGGATCGTGGTTCCGGTGAAGATGATGGACCGCCGCGCCGACGATGATCTCGCTGGCGCCCGGCCTGAACGCCCGTCCACCGGGCATGATGTGCACGCGCCCGTGCCGCACTCGATTGGCTCGCGCTAGATCCACTCCGCGCACGGCCGCGTTAACGGTAACGTCACCGCCCTCACGCGGTACCGCGCTGCTGAGCGCGACGATCTCGTTACTGATGATCGGGCCATCCGCGTCGCGCACCAGTTGTGGAATCGTCTCAAGCCGGTTGATTTGATCTTTCTGGAGGTTGGAAACGGTCTCGCTCAGCGCCCCCGGGCTCAGGATCACGATCGCGTTCGGGTCGGCGCTGCGCGCCAGAACGCGAACGGCGCTTTCGACTACGGCTTGCAGGTATGCAAACACTCCGATCACGACGGCGATCAGCGCGATGGACGCCAATGTGCTCGTCCACCGGGCAAACAGACTACGCAAATGGTAGCGGACCGGAACCATAATAAACTTCACACGACTCTGCCCAGCGCGGCCGCCACCTTCAGCCGACTCGCGCTGGCCGCCGGGAGCACGGCGGCCAACGCTCCCACAGCCAGCCCCGTCGCGATGCCCACAACTGACGTCCAGCCGCTGATGTGCAGCGGCGCCGAACTCCCCGGCAGCACCGGGCTCACCACCGCGCTCACCAGGTAGACCGGCATAACTCCCAGCAGGCCACCCAATAATCCGAACGACAGACCTTCCAGCAGCACCATCCCCATGATGCGCGCGCGAGAAAAACCTAGCGCGCGCAAAACCGCCAGATCGCGTGTGCGCTCGCGGATCGACTGGCTCAGCGTATTGAAGGCCGCGGCTACCGACACCAGCACGATCAATTGCCCGACTGTCCAGATCAGATCAACCCACGCTCCCTCCGTGCGCGCGAAAGAGAGCAGAAAAGTCGACTCCATTTCCGTGCGGGTTTCGTGCTCGCTGTTGGCGAAGTGCCGGTCGATCTCCGTCAACGCCCAGCGGCGGGCTTCCGCTGACGTGCACTTGAGCCAGAACGTGTTGACGCCTACCGGCTCGCCGGCCTTTTCCCGATATACCTCGTCGTAATAGTCCAGCCCGACATAAAGCCACGACGTTTCGAGCCGGCTCGGAATGGCCGCGACGATGAACTCCATCCGCGGATAGGGCGGCAGGCCCCCAACCAGCACGATAACGTCGCCGATTTTCCAGTTCATGCGCGCCGCCAGGGGCCTGCCGACCACCGCCGCGCGGCGCTCGGCCGCAAGTCGCCGGAGGTCGTCCGGCGAAAACCCGTATTCGTCGTACACGATGGGAAAGGTGTCACGATCCACCGCCATGCTCGGGAATGCGACCTGCGCGTCTTCGACGTGCCCGCCGAACCACGTTGTGCGGCAGACGGCCCGGACCGATCCGCGATGGTCGAGGGCCAGGATATCCTCGCGCAGCCGCTGGGGTAAGGTGGTCGTGTAGCCGAATCGCTGGTGGACGACCACCCGTCCGTTCCGGTCGACTTCCGCAATGAAGCGGCGCACGTCGTCGACGATCGAGCGCGCCCCCGTGTACACCAGCATGGGCAACGCGATGGAAAGCAGCGTCAGCACCGTTCGTAGACGGCGGCGCGCCAGGCTCCGGAAAGCGATCGTCAGGGTTGTCATGCGCCTGTCCGCGTAAATCCCTCCCCCGGGCACACCCGCGCGTCAACGCTCCACAGTGTGAGGTGCGCCCCGCTCGTCCCGCAGCAGTTCGCCTTTCACGAGCTGCAACGTGCGCGCGGCGTGCGCCGCCGCCTTCGAATCATGCGTCACGAGCACCACCGTCTTGCGAAACTCGCGGTTGAGCCTTTCGAACAAAGCCATAATCTCTTCCGAAGCCGCCGCATCCAGATCACCCGTGGGCTCGTCGGCCAGCAGCAGCGCCGGGTCGGTAACAATCGCGCGGGCAATGGCCACCCGTTGCTCTTCGCCCCCCGAAAGTTGCGCCGGCGCGTGATCCGCGCGCTCCTCCAGCCCCACCAGCGACAAGGCCAGGCGGACGCGCTCGCGGCGCTCACGGGCCGTTAGCTTGAAAAGCAGCAACGGGACTTCCACGTTTTGAGCCGCGGTGAGTACCGCCAGCAGGTGACATCTCTGGAAGACGAATCCGACATGCCGGCAGCGCCACTGCGTCAGTTGCCGCTCGGACATGCGCTGCAACTCGGCCTCACCCACCCGAACTTGGCCTGCCGTAGACGCATCGAGTCCGCCGAGCAGGTTTAACAGCGTCGATTTTCCAGAACCGCTGGGTCCCATGACCGCCACGAATTCGCCGGCGTCGATCTGCACGCTCAGGTCTGCCAGGGCGGAAATGCTGCGATCCCGCTTGCGGTAGAGCTTCTGGACTCCGACGAGTTCGATGTATGCCACGCCTTAGCTCCGCTAAACTTGATCTGCGCCGCGAGAGGCCAGCTTTTTCTCAATAAGCTCCCCCACCAGCTTCGGATCGGCCTTGCCGCCGGAGAGTTTCATCACGGCGCCGCGCAGAAATCCGGCCGAGGCTTTGGCCTTCTTGGGGTTGTGCAGCGCATCCTGTACCGCTTGCGGATGGCTCGCCATTGCCTCCTCGACCCAGCGAACCGTCTTGTCCGCGTCCTGCACCATCAGCAGATTACGCATTTCCGCGATCTGCCGCGGCGGCTGATTCGTGCGGGCCATCTCGGTCGCGATCGCGATCGCGCTGGTAGCGCTCAGCTCGTTGGCCTGCCACATCCGCACCAGTTCGGCCGCGTGCTCTTGCAAGAGCCCGAGCTGCCCAATCGAAACCCCACGTTGATTGGCATCGGCCGCCCACGGCCCGATGAAGAGGCTTGTCACCTTGCGCGGCTCGCCGCCCAGCCGGATGACTCCCTCGAACAGGTCCGCTGTGGCACAATCGCTGACGATGAGATCCGCATCCCCGCTGGAGAGCGCATACGCGCCCATCAGCCGTGCCTTGCGCGCCAGTGGCAGCTCGGGCAGGCGCGCCCGAATCGCATCCAGGTACGCATCGTCGAAGTCTACCGGTACCAGGTCCGGATCAGGAAAATAGCGATAATCGTGGGCTGCCTCCTTGCCGCGCTGAAACTCCGTGACGCCGCGCACGTCATCCCAGCCGCGGTTCTCGTTCGGTCGCTGCTTGACGACGTAATCGTGGTCAAGCTGCCACTCCGCGACCTGCCGCGTGACCTCGAAGCGAATCGCATCGCGCACCGAGCGAAAGCTGTTGAGGTTCTTGATCTCGGCGATCGGCGTGCGGAACTCGCGTCCGTCGTGGTCGATAACAACGTTTACGTTCGGCTCGAACCGCATCTGCCCCTTCTGCATGCTGCCTTGGGACACGCCCAGATAGGTCACGAGCCGCTGCAACTCGGTGCAGAACGTGTAGGCCTCCTCAGCGCTGGCGAGGTCCGGCTCGGTTACAATCTCGAGTAGCGGCGTGCCCGCGCGGTTCAGATCGACGCGCGTATGCTCGCCGACATCGTGGATGTTCTTGCCCGCGTCTTCTTCCAGATGCGCCCGCCGAATCCGCACGCGCTTGTGGTGCAGGCTTCCAGCCTGCTGACCCCCCAACGGCAGACTTCCCGCCAGCCCATCCTGGTTGTGGTGCAGGCTTCCAGCCTGCGCCGCGCCGCTGACCGGTACCTCGAACCACCCCTCATACGCCAGCGGCAGATCATACTGGCTGATCTGATAGTTCTTCGGCAAGTCGGGGTAATAGTAGCTCTTGCGATCCCACTTGGTATGCCGCGCGATCTTGCAGTTCAGCGCCAGCGCCGTCCTGACCGCCAGCTCCAGTGCCTGCCGATTCATCACCGGTAGCGCCCCCGGCATCCCCAGACACACCGGACAAGTCCGCGAATTCGGCCCCGCCCCGAACTCCACCGCGCACCCGCAGAACATCTTGCTCCGCGTCGCAACCTGCACGTGGATTTCCAGGCCGATCAGCACTCGGATCTGCAGTTCCATCGCACCCATCGGTGCCATTCTAGCGGACCGAAATCGCGCCTGAAAACCGCGACCGCTGCAACTTCCCGACAGTCTGGGCGTCAAAGACTCAAGGCCCGAGACGGCAAGACTCGTCCGGACCAAAACGAGCCACGCTTGGTTGCCTCTTTTCAAGAATGGTGCCTGTGGACGTCTGGTGCGGCGCTTTTCGTGGCTGGCCAATCCGTAGCGCTCCGCGCGGCTTGGGGCGACCGCGCGCGCGGCCGGAAACGCTGCCCCAAGTGCTGGTACGATATGCGCGGCTCCCCTGAGCTGCGATGTTCCGAGTGCGGTTGGAAGGGAAGCACCCAGACACAACTCTTCAAAACGAGGCGCCGATGGCGTTTGGCAGCCGCTGGGATGACGATCGCCATCACGGGAGGCGCTCTCTTACTGACGCCCAAGATTCAGCGAGAGGGTCCGCTCTCGCTGGTACCGACAACAGCCTTGATCATGTGCGTGCCCCGAGTTGGCGAAGAGTATCGCTGGGATCCGCTGCGGCAGCGCCTGGTTCATCATTGGGCGGCATGGGAGTTGATCCGTCGCAAAGCCGGTCGGACGCTGACCGATTGGCAATGGCGGCTCGCCATCCGACGCGCGGGTGTCATCAGAGCGCGCACACGTTGGCCTCGGAACGTTGAGTTCGCCGTCGAGTTGCGCAGTCCCGTCTGGCTCGGCGAGGGCATAGTCGCAATATGCTCGCGCGTGCCGGCCCCCAATAGGACGGTCATACGCGTGGGGCCCGCGCAACGGTGTGGCGTTCGCCCGGGCCTACCCAACTACGCATATCACACCCTCGTATCCTGCCGGATGGCACGCGGAGCATCGACTTCGACTGCGTGGTCAGGATGAACTATGACCGTCGAGGACCGCAGCCCCGAGAAATCGGTGTGGTCAGTGTTCCCATCCATTTGGTTCCGACTCTCCATGATGCAATTCAACCTATTCAAGAGGCCGAACTGACTGACGTGATACGCCGTGCGCTCGAACTTCAGATCGTGATGCGACACGACCACGCGTGTGTCACGGCGTCTCTCGACCGCTCAGCTCTGGAGAAACGCCGCCGCGTTGGCATCGGACTGATGGTCGAGTTCCTGCGTGATGGTGTCCTCGCCGAGTCGGTCACAGTGGGGAGGAGCGAACCGCGATGTTACAGCAAAGCCGCAGAGCTGGCCGGCGAAGATGCGACGTTGAGTTCGGTCCGGACGACTGACATGACCCAGGCGGGCGAACTGGCCCGTTGGACCGTACGCGTGCGGGGCAATGATCGGATGGCGCTGACCGATTGGGACCACGATACGTACTGGGCGGGTGAGTTCATGATTCCACTCGCCCAAGTCCGAATCATCCGATGAACAAAGCACCGTCGCGCGACCGGGCACTTGCGTGCGTAGTTCTGCTCAAGTGCGCCGGTGCGTTGGCAATGGCTCAGGCCGGCTCCGGATACTCGTTGCACAGCAGAAACTCCGCCGGCTCATCTTCCTCGATCGTCGGAAACCGCCCGATCGGCTCGACGAAGAAGTTATCCGTCAGGTCATCGTTGACGCTGCTGACCTCGCCCACCAGCACGCGACCGGTCCCCGGCTCGGCGTAGAATTCGTGGTACAAATACGGCACCAGCGTGATCGACTCGCCCGGATACAGCACCATCGGCGCGCGATACTCGATCTGGCGTTCGACGCCATCCAACGTAACGCTGACCGTCTCCGACTCCAGCGGAATCTCCGGCATCACGCGCACGACCAGTGCCCCGCCCGCGCGGTTGATGATGTCCTCCGTCTTGCGGTGGTGGCAGTGCATCGGCGTCATCTGATGCTCCCGCACCACCATGATCTTCTCGCAGTAGCACTTGCCGCTGGGATCGTCCGTCCGGCCGTTTCGCAGCGTACACAGCACCAGCCCGAAGCGCTCGAAATCGCCGCGGCCGAAGTCGGTCACGTCCCACCCCAGCCGGCAGCGACGGATTTCATCGGCCGCCGCGCCCTTTTCGGTCCAGTCGCGCGCCGTCCAGAACGCAAACGGCGGCAGATTGAACCCGCACTCGGCCGCGAAGTCCATCGCGCTGCGAATGATCCCGTTCACCTGTGAGCGGCGCATGGGCACAGGCTCCGCTTCTATGCGACCCCAAAGCCAAGTGCGAACAGCAGCGCGTCGCGAACTTCAATCATCCGGCTGCCCTTCAGGGTGGCGATGAAGCCGCCCAGGTTGCGCTTTGCGACAGTCTGAACGTGGTCCAGGTTGATCGCGCATTCCCTGGGCATGCCATCCTTGGGCGTCAGGAGCACCTCGGTCGGAATATTGCGGACGGTCGTCGTGATCGGCGCGATCGTCACTTCTCCCAGATAATCAATGGCCGAGTCACGCGTTAGGACCAAAACTGGACGGCGCTTGTTGGGACGCGGAAATCGGTACCAGCGTATTTCGCCGCGCTCAATCATTCAGGCCACACCTGCTGGCCATGCCAGGCACTGAATTCCCCGCGGCGCGCCGGCCTGCGCGTGTAACCCTTTCGATGGCGCTCTTCCAGCTCCCGTTCACGCAGTCGTGCCAGCGCCGATTTCAACGCTTCGCGCGTAAACGCCGAGCGGCTGGTGCCCAGCTTGTTGACAGCCCGGTCGACTTCTGCCACCAGGTGTTCGTCCAACGTCATCTGTACCGTTTTCATACTGGGTCCTCGTGCATAACTATTGGCATGTGGATGATAGCCCGCATTGCTCTGCGTGTCGACTTGCGGCCATCTCGATGGCCGCTACAGTTGTCTGATGAGAGGCGGTGATGTTCCGTGCGGCATAAGCGCATCGTCGTGCTGGGCATCTGCACGGTCGACATGCTCGCCCGGCCGATCGATTCCTTTCCCGAGCCCGGCGGCTTGCGGCTGTTCGATGAGCTGACGACCACGACGGGCGGTAACGCAGTCAACTGCGCCATCGCGCTGGCGAAGCTGGGCATCCCCGCGCGGATCGTGATCAAAGTCGGCGGCGACTGGATGGGCCGCTTCATCCTCGACGAACTGCAGCGATTCGGCGTGGATACGACCGACGTCATCCGCGACGAGCAGGGCCAGACGCCCTTCACCTTCGTCTGCGTCCGCAGCGACGGCGAACGCAGTTTCCTCCACACGATGGGCACGAACGCGACGCTGCGCGCCGACGAGATTTCGGCCGACGCGTTCCGCGACTCTGACTACGTTTTCGCGACTGGCGCGATGCTGATGGAAACGCTTGACGGCACCCCGCTGGCCGGCGTGCTGCAGCAGGCCCGCGCGAGCGGAGCGCTCACGATCCTGGACACCTCCTTCGTCAGCGGCCGGCCGCAGGAAGAATGGTGCCGCGCCATTGAGCCATGCCTGCCGCACGCCGATTGGTTTGTCCCATCCCGCCCCGAGGCCCAGGCCATCACGGCCACGCCCGACCCCATCACCATGGCACGCGCCCTGCACTCCGTCGGGGCGAATGGCGTCGTCATTAAACTGGATTCCGAGGGTGTGTTGCTGGCGGAGCGCGACGCGGAGCCGATATGGGTGCCCGCGCTGCGCGTAGATCGCTTAATCGACGCGACCGGCGCTGGCGACTGCTGGTGCGCGGGATTTATCGCCGGGATTTCTCGCGGGGACAACCCGGTGGACGCCGCTCGCATCGGCAACGCCGTGGCGGCGCACTGTATCCAGCATGTCGGCGCCACGGCCGGGATTCCCCAACTTGGCGAGGTCAAACCAGCACGGGGTTTACCCCGTCTTGCGTAGCGCAGCTTCCAGAGATTGAACGAACAGCGCAGACCTGGTCAGTCCCCGATGCTTCGCCGCTTCATCCGCGCGGCGCAGCAGCTCCTTGTCAATCGTCAGCATCACCCGCCGCTGATGGCCGGCCGCCGATTTCTTTGTCCCCTTCCGTTTGGCGCGTGCGAGTTGCGCCCGCATCTTCGGCGTGAGCGGCTTGAATTCATCGATGATAAACTCCCGGTCGAACATGGCGACTTCGCGATCCAGTTCCGCGGCCGACATTCGGCCGTACCGCCCAGGCAGAATCGGATCAACTACGTCTTTCTTGCTCATCGGAATCGCCTTCGCAGCCGTCGAATCTCGTTTTGTTTTAGCGGCCGCGCATGAATCACGTAAACGATGTCGTCTCTGCGGGTCAGGTATGCCACTTGGAGATAGTAGCCGCCAGGCCTGGCCCCGCACGACAAACTTGTCCCGACCCGCCCGCATAGGAAATGGCCGCCGCGCGTGATTGACCACGTACTCGGCCTCTTCCGGTTCAACATTGTGTATCGCCACTTTGTGGCGATTCCACTCGTTCCATCGGAAGTTGTAGGCCACACGCTAGAGTATATACTCCCGCGCGCCCAACGACGACCGCATCAGCCGGTTCTTCGCAACGCTGCCTCCAGCGTCTGAGCGAATAACGCCGATCGGGTCAGCCCGCGACGCTTGGCCGCTTCATCCGCGCGGCGCAGCAGCGCGTCATTGAGTGTTATGACCACTCGCCGCACGCGCTCAGCCGAGTATCGGGCTTTATTTTCGCGCGTCCGCCAGGCACGCTGCGCGCGTTTGAACCACGCGCGGTCGGCCGCCGTCAGCGGACGCGTCTTGACGAATTCCCGATCAAACCGCGCAACGTACCGGTCCAATTCCTCCGCGGTCATGCGCCCGAGCGCCCCAGGTAATCCTGGATCGACCGGAGGAGCGCGCCTTACCTTTTTTTTCTTCTGCGCCATGGTCGCACTTCCTTCGCTGTCAGTGCTCGGGCGTGAATAACCAGAATTTCCGCGTCCCGTTTGACAAAAATCACCTGAAGATACGCCCCGGCATCAGTCTGGCCCCATAGCAGATATTTGCCGTGCCCGACCTGTCTCGGATAAGGGCGTTGCGCGTTGCGCACCACGTACCCGGCCTCTTCCGGCTCAACGTTGTGCATCGCCACCTTGTGGCGATTCCACTGGTCCCATCGGAAGTTGTAGGCCACACGCTACAGTATATACTCCCGCGCCGCGGATGACGACCCGTTCCCATCAACCGTTCACCGGTGGAATGCGCGTCCTTCGCTCGGAGGTGGCATGATGAAACGCTCGCTATGGTCCTGTCGGTTTCTGTTGGCCCTGAGCAGTGGCCTCATCCGTTCCGCAGTCGGACTGGCATCCGCCGCGCCCGCACCCGAAGGCGATACCTGCCTCATGCACTCCTGCCGCTGCCTCTCGAAGGGCGGCAATGCCTATCTGTATTATCAAATTTCCGACCGCTCCATCGCCATTCGCGATAGCGACAAGCTGCGCTACGACATCTTCATCGATCCGGCCGCTCCCGAACCGAAGGGCGGCATCGATCTGCTCTCGGGCGACACCAGCCTGCGCGATTCCGGTGCGGTCGACGAGCAGCACCGCCGTGCCCACGGCGACACTTTGCTCAAAGACGCCGTCGGCAAATGGATCACGCGCACGATCGACATCTCGCGGCTCAAGGGCCGCACGATCGACAATATTGTCATCCAGCAGGAAGGCGACCGCGAAGGCCGCTACGTGCAGTTCCTCGACAACATCAAGATCATCCACGCCGACAGCACCGAAGACGTCATCTATGCCGACGGCCGTCCCGACCAAAGCCGCATCTCCTGGAAGAACGGGTACAGCACCTACTCGATCCTCACCGTTGTGCCGCGCGAAAAAGTCGTGCCCGGCGAGGCTCTGAAAACCATGATCGCCGAGGCCACCGCGCGCGAGGAGTACTATGCGAAATACGAGGAACTGGTCTCCAAAGTCGGTCTGATCGAGCGCTTCCTGAAGGCCGGCGGCCACACCGACCTGATCTCGGAAATTCACGAGGCACTCGACGTGCCCAAACCCGACGAATTCCAGGGCTCGGTCGAGGAATACGTCGCCAAACTGCATGCTGCCGCCGGCCATCTCGAACACGCCCACCCCGTCATGCAGGAATACACGGGCGATCTGGTTGGCCACGCCCACATCGACCTGCAATGGCTCTGGGAATGGCCCGAGGGCATCGAATCGGCCCGCTCAACCTTCGCCCAGGCCTGCAAATTCATGGACGAGTTCCCGGAGTTCACGTTCACGCAGTCGAGCGCCGCGTTGTATGAGGCGATGGAGCAATACTTCCCCGATCTCTTCCAGGAGATGAAGCTGCGGATCGGCGAGGGCCGCTTCGAGCCGGTCGGCGGGCGCTGGTGCGAGGGCGACACCAACATGATCTCGGCCGAGTCGCACGCCCGGCACCTGCTCTATGGCCAGCGTTACTTTCGCAGCCGTTTCGGCAAGGCCTGCACCGTCGGCTGGGAGCCCGACACCTTCGGCCACTGCTGGACCATGCCGAGCATCCTCAAGGCCGCGGGCATCGATTCATATTATTTCTGCCGCGGCGGTAAGAACATCCCGCTTTTCTGGTGGGAAGGTCCGGACGGTTCGCGCGTGCTGGCCTTCGACGAGCCGGCTACCGGCTCGTGGTACAACGCCGACGTCACCGACCAGAACATCAAGGAACTGATGGACTTCTATGAGAAAACCGGCCTGAAGGAATTATTGTGGGTTTACGGCGTCGGCAATCACGGCGGCGGCCCCACGCGCGAGCATATCGAGCACGCCCTCGCCTGGCAGAAGGACAAGGCCATGCCGAAGGTCCGCTTCGCGACCGCCGCGCAGTTCTTCGACGCATTGAAAGGGAAAGATCTAAGCAAGCTGCCGGTCGTCAAGGACGAGCTGAACCCCGTCTTCCGCGGCTGCTACACCACGCATGGCGACGTGAAGCGCCTCAACCGGGACGCCGAAGCCGCGCTCGTGACGGCCGAAACCGTCGCCCTGTTCGCCAGCCAGACTGCCTACCCATACCCCGCCTACGACCTGGCCCGCGCCTGGGAAACCGTCTGCATCAACCACCACCACGACACGCTGCCCGGCAGCGGTATCCATGATGCCTACGAAAACACTCACCAGCAGCTCGACGCGGTGATCAGCAAAGCGCACTGGATCACGCGCTCCGCGCTACGCCACATCGCAGCCAGGGTTGACTCCGCCGGGGAGGGGACGGGAAAAATCGTGTTCAATCCAAACGGTTGGCCACGAACGGATCTCGTCGTCTGGCCGACATCAGCGTCCGACTCCTCGAAATCCTTGACGTTGCGATTACCGGGTGGCTCATCGCCAGTTCAACAGTCAAAAGGCGACGACGGAAAGCCTTTTCTAATGGCTGTGGCCGGGGGGGTGCCTCCATTTGGTTATGCGGTCTGTCGTCTGGCTGAGCATGCGTTCGATCCGGCCGACGGTGTACAGGTCACCGAAGACTCCGACGGAATCACGCTTGCGGACCGGGCGGGAATGAAGTTGACGCTGAGCCGCAAGACCGGGCAGCTCACGTCGGTGACATCCGGGCAGCGCCAGCTTCTGCAGGGCGGGCGCGAAGGTCATCGCCTTGAGGCCCATATGGAAGCGCCACATGGCATGAGCGCCTGGGAGCTCGGCCCGATCGTCGAGGTCATTCCACTCGACAAGGTCGAAGCGATCGACGTGCTGGAGCGCGGCCCGGTACGGGCGCGCGTGCGCGTAACTCGCCAATTCCGCGACAGTCGCATCACGCAAGACGTTTCGCTGATTCATGGCCTCCAGCGCGTCGACTTCGACACGCTCATCGACTGGCACGAATATGGCAACCGCGACGCACCCGCGCCGATGCTTCGGGTCAGCTTCCCATTGGTCGAAGGAAAGTCTGGAAACGCTACTTATTCCATCCCCTTCGGCGAGATTGTACGGCCAGTGGATGGCAATGATGTTCCGGCGCTGACTTGGGCTTCTCTAGTTGCGGTGGGCGCGGATGGCGGCGCCGCGCTCCTCAATGATTCCAAACACGCGCACGCCGCGACCCCCGAAGGCGATCTGCGCCTCACCCTGATCCGCGCCTCGTATGACCCCGACCGCACCCCCGACCAATATCCGCAGAGGATCCGCTACGCGCTCGTGCCCTGCCCTCCGGAGACTTCCGAAAGGACCCCCACCGGAGGCTCGCTCGCCGCCCGGCTCACGCGTGAGGGTTTGGCATTCAATCAGGCACTACTCGTTGAAGATGTACACTCCGGCCGCGCCAATCCGTTCAGCAACCCGCGCGCGGATCAGCCGCAGGCCGAGCAAGCATCGCTGCTGCGCTTGGAATTGCTCGATGGCGCCGTATCCACCTGCTTGAAACGCGCCGAAGACGATGGCGACCTGATTCTGCGCCTCTACCAGGATTCGCCGGAGGCCACCTCGGGCCGGCTTGTGTGCGATCGCGGCATCGAGCGGCTTGAGCGCGTGAATCTGATCGAGGATGGCGCCGGCGGCGCGCCCCCCATGCCCGCTTCGGTGGCCACCTCGGTCCCCATCTCGCTGAAGCCGTTCGAGATTCAGACGTTGAAGATTCGTCTGGCGCCGGTATCGCGCAGAGAATAATTGCGCGCGGTTCGGACTCACCGTCCGCCGCGCCGCTTGCGGCGCGGCTTGGGCCGCGCGCCATTCACGGGTTCGATGGTCGTAACTTGAACCAGATTGACCAGCAGCCAATCGCGCGCGACGGCATCGCTCGAACCAGGAGTCGCCAGCCGTCCGTCACGCTCCATTCTGGCCAAACCGACGATGAGATGCCGGTTAGCTACCACGACCTGGTCCGGATGACGAACCAGCAGGGAGCGCCCATCGGAGAGACTAATCCGAATAGGCGCGAAGGGTTGGACCTTCAGCAGCTTTTTGACTTCGTCGGCTCGCATCCTGCATCAGTATAGGCCGCCCCGCGCCGGCATGCTATACTCTGCCGGTTATGACTCGTACAGGTCGACTCTGTCTTCTGGCTCTCGAAGACGGCACGGTCTTTTCCGGCACCTCCTTCGGCGGCACCGGCACGCGCCCAGGCGAGGTGGTGTTCAACACTTCCATGAGTGGCTACCAGGAGGTCATCACCGATCCGTCCTATTGCGGGCAGATCGTCACCATGACCAACCCGCTCATCGGCAACTACGGCGTCGCGGCCGAGGACGTCGAATCGGGCCATCCGCAGGTTTTCGGCTTCGTCATCAAGGAACTCGCCCGCCGCCACAGCAATTTCCGCGCGATCATGAGCCTCGACGAGTGGCTGGCCCAGCACAACGTCATCGGCATCGAAGGCATTGATACCCGCGCCCTGACGCGCAAGCTACGCGTCGATGGGGCGATGCGCGGAGTGATCACGACGGAAATCCAGGATCCGGCCGAGGCCGTTCGCCTCGCGCAGGCCTCGCCCTCGATGGCCGGCGCCGATTTCGTCAAAGATGTCTGCCCGACGCAGGAGTCCCTCTGGACCGAAGGCTTCACTACGGAATTCAATACCGCCCGCAAACTGGTCCGTCCGGGGCGAACGGTGGTGGCCATCGACTGCGGCATGAAGCGCAACATCCTGCGGCACCTGGTGGACATCGGCGCGCGCGTCCGCGTCGTGCCGCCGACTGTCTCGCCCGCGGAAATCCTCGACCGTGACACCGGCGGCGTCTTCGTCAGCAACGGTCCCGGCGACCCGGCCGCCGTGCATTACGCGATCGATCTGCTCAAAGACATCGTCGGCAAGACGCCGATCTTCGGCATCTGCCTGGGGCATCAACTCCTGGCTCTGGCGATGGGCGCCAAGAGCTTCAAGCTCAGGTTCGGCCATCGCGGCGCAAACCAGCCCGTCAAGAACCTCGGCACGCAGCGCGTGGAAATCACCGCCCAGAACCACGGCTTTGCGATCGATACCGTGTCGCTCTCGCGCGTGGGCGGCGAGCCGACGCACATCAACCTGAATGACCAGACGCTCGAAGGCTTCCGCCACCGCGACGAGCCGCTCTTCGCCGTGCAGTATCACCCCGAAGCCAGCCCCGGCCCGCACGACGCCAGCTATCTGTTCGACTGCTTCGACCAGATGATGCTCACTCACCGCGCCCCCACCGCCGAAGACATGGCCGCTGCCCAGGCCGCGCTGCAAAAACGCGTTTGAAGAGCTCAGGGTTCGGGGTTCAGAGTTCAGGGTGAGCATCCGCTGGTGCGAGAATCCTTTCTCCCGCTGCGGACGGATTGGAACGTAGCGCCTTCGAAGGGCTGGAGCACCACGTGACCCCTCCGGGCAGTGGCGGCGCCTGCCACAACGGGTAGACCCCACAGGCGCTGCCAAAATCTGAAATCTAAACTCTGAAACCTGAAATCCACCGCTCGGCCGTCAGCGGCGCGCGCATTTTGCGCGCCTCCCAGCGCGCGCCGCGCATGTAGTAAGGGTGAAAGCAGTCGAGCGCCGCAAACCCGCAACTCCGCGGGCCCGGACCGACTGCCGTCATAGCTCGGAGGATTGCGAAAACGATCACACAAATCACAAAAACGAACAAACGCACGCATGCGCGCCGCCCAACCCGCGTTCCCGCCTCAAAAACGAGGGTCCCGCGCGCCGTTCTTGCGAAAATTGTCACAAAATCCGCAATCCGTCCCGGCGCGCCGGGACAATCCGCAATGAATTCACTGAACCCTGCCGAAGGTCCGCCGTGGCGGGAACCCCGCCGAAGGTCCGCCGTGTCGCAGATCCGCCGTGGCGGAGCGGAAACCCTGAACCCTCTAGCCAGGACTTCGCGCCTGCCTTTCCGCCTCGTCACCGACACCGCCACGCTCATCGAGGCCAACGCCGCCCTCGACTCCGGCGAGCGGATCGCCTCTGTCTATCGCCGCCTCAACATCGCCGAGGCCTTCGGCACCAATGAAACGCAGTTTCGCTACTACGCCAACAACCGTCACCGCTACCCGCCGCCCGTACTTCCGGCAGCGCCCAGCGCATCTGCGGCCGAACCCGATCTCCGCTCTCTCGATGACCGCATCCACACCTTTGGCCGCCTCATGCAAAAGGTCTCGGCCGCCTTCAAGGACTTCGATTCCGGCAAACTCAAGCACGATCAGCGCCTGCTCATCACCGCGCTGGCCGGCGAGGCCCTCGCCTCTCGGCTGCGCGAGCTGCCGCCGTCCATCCTGCTCGGTTTTCTCAAGGACCTGACCATCCCGCGCACGACCGAGCCCGCCCGCGGCAGTCGCGCCACCGGCAAGGACTTGCGCCCAGGGCACCAGGAGCGGCCCAAATACGGCTGGAACGATGACCAGGTAACCGGCGAGCGCCGCCCGCGCTTGCCCGGCGAGGAAATCGATTGGCCGCCGGAGTTGCCGTTCATCGTCCGCAAGCTCTATGGCGTCGACACGTTCAAAGACCGGGAGCTGGAATTCAAACGCCGCGAGCTAAACGAAGCCGTGGCCAGCGGCGACCTTCCGCCCAGCGCCCTGCACGACCATCCCTGGGCCCGCGAACTGCGGGCCCAATCCGCCGGCGCGGCCCGCGAAACCGCCGCCCAGCCCGCGACGCCTCGGGACGCGAAAGCGGAAGCCGACCTGGCGAGCCTGCTGAACCCGTGACTCCGACTGAACCCGAGCCCCGGACTTGCGACCGGGGTTCTGATGCGACGCGAAACGCAGCGAAACTCGTTAGACAGTCCGGTATGCAATCGGCGTCGACCGCATGAGGACCGCTCTTGACGCCGCGGAGTGTTTCGCGAATGCTCTGCTCTTCGTTCGAGGCGCGGAATCCATCCCAAGCGAGGAGATTGCACGATGAAGATGCGTTTGACTGCTGCTGCACTACTGTTGGCGATTGTCACGGGCTGCGCGTCGGCCGTTCGGCCGGGAGAGTTGCCGCTGGGGCAATGGTCGGGTACGGGTCGCGTCGCCTATGAGGTCTGGAAAGATTCCGACGACGCCAAGGCCGACAGCATCAGCCGAACCTACGTGACGCGCATGAGCATT
>DASXUA010000167.1:0-2935 GCA_036505095.1 Phycisphaerae bacterium | reverse complement strand
TAGCGCCAGCCGCCGGTCTGCGTGTTGCGACCCTCGACGATGAACTGCACCGCGCGCCGCACCGGCTCTGCCAGCTTCGCATCGCCGGTCATGCCGAACGCTTCGGACAGTGCGATGGTCGCGATGCCTTGACTGTACATGGTCTCCTCGCCGCGCAGATCGCCATCCGGTTTCTGTCGCGCTAACAGCCAGGCCACGCCGCGCGCGACATGGTCGCGATACGGCCCTTCTTTGGCGTGCGTGTGATCGGCCCCCATGAAACACAGCAGCGCCAAGCCGGTCATCGCCGCATCCGCATCCACGCCGGCCGCACCGCCGCACGCCCCGCAACGCGCGTCAAAACGCCGCCCGTCCCAATGCCCATCCGCGCTCTGATGCGCTGCTAACCACTGCAGCGCTAACGCCACCGCCCGTTCAGTATCATCTCCGCCCCCCAGGCGTTCGAGCATCGTTTGGCGTTGCAGCGGCGCGCGTTGCACATACTGATTCACCAGCGCCTCCAGTTCCGTCGGCAAACGCAGGTTCAATGCACTGGGCTCGGCGCCCATCGTCGGACGAAGCTGCGGGACCGGTCTGCCGGCCATCCCGGGTGGAGCGGCCGCGTCCTTCGCCGCCCGATTTGGATCCAGCAGACTTTCCGTCGTCGCCGTCGCGGCCGCCATCGGCTCGGGCCGTAACTCACTCATCGGTCCCGTCACGGATGCGACCAGCGGCAGCTTCGGTCGTGCGCGGGACTCGTTTGCGAGGGGCGCTGCAGCTACGTGCGAAACCGGCTCAGTCTCAGCCACCGCGGTTTGGCTGGACGGCCCCGATGGGGACGCGTCGCTCGGCAATGCCATGTTGAGCGGCAACGGCGCAGGTGCAGCGACCTTCGTAGGGGGCGGCGAATATGCCGGCTCTGCCGGCCTGATCTGTTCCTGCCTGAAGCCAGGCAACGCGTGCGCCAGCGCCTCAAGGTTCGCAGCCGCGGGTCGAATGTCAGCCGCTGGCGGCGCGGCGACGTTCGACGATGCAGCCGCGATCGCCGCCCGCGGCAGAATCACATCGACGATCGGCGGAAGGGCCGCGCCGCGCGACTCCTCCTGCTGACTACCGCGCTGACCAACGGGCGGCGGAAGCTTCAAGTCTGATGCTGGCGGCGGATGGCTCGGCACGATCGCGGTCAGACGAATAGGCCACTGTGTCTCGGGCGCACTCTCGGCCCTCACATTTTCGGCCAGACTCATTTCACGAGCGTCACTCGCTGAAGTACGCGCTGGTTCCGGCGGCAGAACGAATTCATCCATCCGCGGAACCAACTCGGCACTCACCGGCGCGGCGCGCGCGGCCGTCACGATCTGTGACGGCATCTGATCTCTTGCCGGGGATTCGCTGGAATTGATAACAGCCGAGTCGCTCGGCAGCTTGAACGCGGTCATCGCGGCGCGCGCGACCGGTGTCGCCTGGCCGACCGGTGGGACCAGCGGCGCAATCTCAGCATCGCGCGCGGCGCTGGTGGTTATCGGCTCGGGTGCCGGCGCGGCGCGTGCAACTTCCAGCGAAGTGATGTCAGCCGTGACCTGCGGCTCGAATGTGCTGGCAGCGCGCTGCGGCGCGGGAAGCTGCGCGTCGATCGCAGCATTCGCCAACTCCACGGACGAGCGCATCTGCGCCGCGATCTGGTCGCCGGTTTCCGTCGAGACCAGCGCCACCTGGATTCCGCCGCTGCGCTTCAACAATCCCGCCACCGAGGCCGTGACTTGCCAGAAGTTGAACAAGAACAGCAGCAGCAGGTGCGCGAACACTGACGCCAGCAGACACTTCACCAGCAAGCTGAGCTTGCGATAACGCGCCTCGCGCATGATTCTCAAGAGCAACAGCAGGAGCAAAAGCGTCAGCAGCGCCCACAGCAGGCTGGGCCAAATGCGCGACCAGAACGCAGCCCAGTCAATCGACCGCTGCAGCGTTTCCAACTCGGCAAACACTTCGCGCGAAGAGGTCTGATACAGGTGATAGTCGCGCGGCGCGTCGGGCCGCGCCAACGCGAGCGCGCGATCCGAGCTGAAATACAGGCCGAACCCGCCCAGCGCCAGCGCCGGATCCATCTCGTTGGCAGGCGTGTTGACCGCCGCACCAAGATTCGCGGGCGGCAGCAGTTGCCCGCGCAGGCGGCGCGATCGGTATAGATCAAATCCGCCCGCGCCACCCGGCCGGTCGGACGCAAAATACAAAAAATCGCCGATTGGACTGACGGCGGGCGCGCCTTCGTTGTAGCTCGTATTCAGCGCGCTCAGCGGCTCCGCGCGGCCGATCCCGCGCTCGGTGATCGCTGCCGAGTACAGATCGTAATCGCGGCGGTACAGGTCCTCGCGCAGCGTCGCCGGCCAGGCGTCGGGATTTGGCTGACGCGCATCGTCCGGACGCGGGCGGTTGGAGGCGAAGTACAGCGTCCGGCCATCGGGCGTCAGCGCCGGGCCGTAGTCGTTGAAACCCGAATTCACCAGCGGACCGAGATTGGTCGGCGCTTGCCACGCCTGGCTCCCGTCCGCCGCGGCGGACGCAACCCACAAGTCAAACCCGCCCGATCCGCCGGGCCGATCGCTGTAGAAATACAGCGATTCGCCCTCGGCCGATGGCTCGGGCCCGAGGTCGTCGTACTCGGAGTTGATCTCTTCCAGCGGCTGCGGCTCGCTCCAACCGTCGGGCGTGCGCTGCGCGCTGTAGATGTCGGCGTTGTGCCCGGCTTTGCCGCGCACGAAGTAGAGCATCAGGCCATCGGCCGACAGCTTCGGCTCGTAGTTCTCGCCGGACGAGTTGATGATCTCGGGCAAGGCGCGCGGCGGCTGCCAGAGCACGTCGCGAGTCGCCGCGCTGGCGGCCGGCTCGCGGATTGTGTCGGCATCGGTGTAGAAGCTCCGCGACTGTGGCCAGAGCCACCACGCCAGCGCGCCGCCGC
>DASXUA010000166.1:0-1969 GCA_036505095.1 Phycisphaerae bacterium | reverse complement strand
ATTGTCGAATGCGGGCTTTTGACCGGGACCTGATCCGCGGAGGGCATTATGGCCAGCGGCCTGTGTGCCGCGCTAACAGGCCGAACACATGGCTGCACCGACCAGCCCGCAAACGGCAAGAAAAGCCTTGCCAACCCGGAGCCGTCCACACATGGCGCTCCCCGTCACTTCGCTGCGGTTGGGAAGCGATCGGAACGAAGCGGACATGCCGAGAGCACCGGGAGCGCGTCGATCTGACGAAAATTGACCGGCCGTGCGTTGCAAGAGGACGCAGATCGCGCGTATGACGCGGACTGGGCGCTCGCAAACCAGCAAGGTGCATGGGCCGCCCAGACGGAACTGCAAGGAGCTGATCTGCCTATTTAGCCCCTATGTCGCCGGCGGCAGGGGAGAGGGAGATGATCCCGAGCTGGTTGGAATACGACGTGTGGTCTTTGGTGCTGGGAGTGGGCGCGGGACTGGCCTGCGGCTTTCTCAACACGGCCGCGTCATCGGGTTCGGCCGTATCTTTGCCCATCCTAATGATGATCGGGCTCGACCCGATCTCCGCCAATGCGACCAACCGCGTTCCGGTCCTGATCGGCGCGGTTTCGGCCACGGCGAGCTTTTACCAGCGCAAGGCGCTGCCGTG
Source organism: Phycisphaerae bacterium (assembly GCA_036505095.1). Taxonomy (GTDB): domain Bacteria; phylum Planctomycetota; class Phycisphaerae; order UBA1845; family UBA1845; genus DASXUA01. The sequence continues at coordinate 1,338 of DASXUA010000166.1, read as the reverse complement.
GGCGCTCGCCCTCAAGGTGAGCTTGCCGGTGGCGATCGGCGGACTCGGCGGCGCAGCCTTGGCCGAGATCCTGCCCGGCCGCGAGCTTGCCCTCGTCATCACCGCGGCCGTTCTGGTCGCGCTGGTGCTGCTGTTGACCAAGCTCAAGCAGGCGATCGAATCCGCGGGTTCGGATGAGGTGCGCTACGGCGTGCGGGAATTCTTCCTCTTCGTTGGCATCGGCGGCTGGCTCGGCTTCATCGTGCTCGACGGAGCGACGTATCTGTTGCTGGCGTTGACGCTGGCGGTGGGGCTTCCCCTCGTTCAGGCCAATGCGGTCAAGAACGCGGTAGCGGTTCCGGTCACGATCATTGCGATGCTCGTGTTCGCCTTCAAGGGTAGCATCGACTGGACGGTCGGAGCGGTGATGGGCGCCGGCAGCATCGCCGGCGGCGTTCTGGGCGCGCGCTTGGCCACCTCACTGCAGGCGAAGAAATGGGTGTTCCGGCTCCTGGTGATGGTGCTTTGCGCCGAGCTCGTGCACCTGACCGTGCACTACGTCTTCAAAACCCATTAGAGCGAAAATCGCTTCGGCTGTAATATTTTCGACGACAAGGGGAACGCGCGCTGTGGTTGTCTTAGGCGAAGCGCACTTACGCCGGATTCTGGCGAACTATGCTACCTATTATAACGAGGTGAGCACTCATCGATCTCTCAACAAGGACGCTCCGATCCATCGCGCCATCCAGCACGTGGGCCGCATAATATCTGCGCCTGTCCTCTCTAATTTTCGGTACAGACAGGGGCTGCCGCGATCAGCACCGGACTGGCACCAGATAGGACGCGAGATGCACGTCAAGCGCATTCATGCCCGCCGTATCGGCCGGCACAGCGCGGAAGCCGATGAAACCGTCCGGGCGCACGAGCACGACTCCCCCATCGGGCACGCCGGCGCGCGCGGCGTCCAGGCCTGCGCCGGTGCCATCTTGAACCGACACCAGCCCATCCCAACGGCCGCGGAACCGGTCGAGTGCAGCCACCTCACCGAACGTCAGCAGATGATGCGAGGTCCCCGTCAATCGGATGCGGTCCGGAAAGAGCGCGCCTGGTGCTGGGGCGTGCGGCGGTGATATGCCGGGCCCAATATAGTCGCCGACCAGCTTGCTTCCGGCATAGGTCACGTCCAGCATGGCCCGGGCACGCGCCAATTCCAGCATTTGCGCGCGACTGGGCGGCTTCGCCGGCGGAACGCCCCCGCCGGCGCAGGCGGCCACGAGGTCCATGACCCGGTGGTGCAGCGAGTCCGATACCGCCAGCACATGGTGATCGGCTAGGCTGCGCTCGGCCGCGTAGCTTGCG
>DASXUA010000165.1:0-7342 GCA_036505095.1 Phycisphaerae bacterium | reverse complement strand
GAGCTGCGCCAGAACGGCCGCACGCTCCCGGTGGCACAGGCCGGCCGCGGGACGCTGATTTTCGACAAGCCGGTGCTGCTGACGACCACGACGGCCGAGTTGCTCATCACCATCGGTTGGCGCCGGGAGCGCTGGCTGGTCTACGTGACGCCGCCAACCGCGCCCTCTCGAATCCTGCGGGCGCGCGTGGATCGGCAAGCCCACTACGGGTAATCCAATTCTGCCAGGAAGAGACAGAGTAATCACCTTAAGGCGGCGAGCAATCCGGGACTTAGAGTTTCGAGAGGTGCCCTGAGTTAGCAGTTGAGCTGACGACGCCGGGGCCCGCGTGATGCGCGCCGGCAAGATGCCGGCGGTACGTGCCGGCGAGGACGCCGGCGCTACAAAACCCGAACTCGCTGCGGGGGCGGGCTGCGCCGCGCGGTGCCGGCCGGCAGGACGCCCTTGACACACTGAGCACAAGGGCGGGCCGGCGCGACAGGGCGCGAGTGATAACGCTCGCTCACGCGTTGCGGTTCGGATAGGCTTACGAGCGTGGGGTATTTCGATCAGCATCTGCATTCTTGGCATTCGTTCGATAGTCAGACGCCGCCGGAGGAGAACGTGCGGCGGGCGCTGGAGGTTCGCCTGACGGGGCTGACGTTTACGGAACATTATGACACGCACCCGCAGGACTGGCCGACGTGCCGGTATGACGATGCGCGCTACTCGGACGAGATCGCGGCGCTGCGCGCGCGTTTCGGAGAACAGATATTCATCGGCAAAGGGATTGAAGTCTGCTACCAGCCTGCGCAAATGGGCGCCGTTCTCGATTTTCTGGAGCGGCATGAATTCGACCTGGTGCTGCTTTCGGTGCATTGGTGCGGGGACCGGGCCCTGCACATCCGCGAGCATTGGCCGGAGCGGGATGCGAGCCGGATGGTACGGGCCAACCTGGAAACTGCGCTGGAGGCGGCGCGGTTCTGCCGCGAGCGGCGCCAGCGGGGCGAAAGAGCCTTCGACGTGCTCGGGCATCTGGACCTGGCCAAACGCTACGTGTACCGCTTTTTTGAAAAGCCGCCGCCGGAACTCGATCCTTCGATCGTTGACGAAATCCTGCGGACATGTTTGGAAGCGGATTTGATTCCCGAGGTGAATACCAGCACGCTGCGCCAAGGCCTCGACGAGCCCATGCCCGGCCCGGGCGTGATCCGTCGTTACGCCGAATTGGGCGGAACGGTGATGTCGCTTGGCTCGGACGCCCATCGTGCGCGCGACATCGGGGCCGATTTCGACCGGACCTCATATCTCCTGCGCAACGCCGGCATTGCCCAGGTCGCCTGTTACCGCGCTCGGGCCCTCACGGCCGAGCCGGCGCATCCGCACGCGAAGCGCCCGATGCACGGGCGCTGTCCCGATCCACATGTGCGGTGAATAATAAATCGGGAGGCCGCCACTGTGGCGGTAGCGTGCACGTGGGCGCGGTCAAGCGTTTGCTCCGCTAGCGCGCAGAACTCAGCCCAACGAAACGGTCAAAGCCGCAGGCGACCAGCGCCGCCAGCGGCGCGCAATACATCAACCAGATTGCCATGGCCAGCCGGCGCGCAAATTGGGCGCGCGGCCCACCGCTGGGCCCCGCCTGTGAAACTTCGGGAGAGAACGCGGTCTTTCCGACCCCGTCGCACAGGAGCGACGTTGAACCGTATTTAAGGAGCGTAACCATGTACGCAAGCATCATCGCAACGCGGACCGGGGGAACGCATTCAGCGCTTGTGGCGCTGCTCGGTGTATCGATCGGATGGTTGATGGGACCCGTTGCCGCCACGGCCGTGCCGCCTGGCGGGCAGGGATCGGGCGGCGGCCAAACCACCTTCAGCGGCCAAGCAACCGTGGTCCAAGCCACGATTCTCGGGAACGAAATCATGGTGGCGGATACGGGTCCGCTGCCGCCGACGGGCGGTGCGCAGCAAGCCTCGCTTCTGGAAGCAGAAGTGCCTGGTCTTCTGACCGCGGAAGTTGCCCACGCCGCGGTTGTGGCTCAACGGAAAGCCAGCCACGCCGAGGCTTCGGTAGCCAACGTGAGCCTGAGCGTGGCCAGCCACAGCATTTTCGCCGGTTTCTTGATGGCTCGGGCCACCGCCGAGTGTCACGGCAACAGTGCTTCGGTCAGTGGCAGCTCCGAAATCGCCGCGCTGGTCGTCGACGGGCAGGCGATCGTCGTCTCGGGGCAACCGAATCAGACGATTACTCTGGTCGACATGCTGGGCGTCGAAGTTGGCCGAGTCGTGATCAATGAGCAGGAGAGTTCCGTCAGCGGCGGCACGGGTGACATTACGGTGAACGCGCTGCACGTGGAAGTGTTCGGCGTCGCCGACATCGTGATCGCCCATGCTCATGCCGACATCAACTGCGCGGGGATTGGTCCGCCTGGCGACTTTGTGACCGGCGGCGGATGGATCACCGGAACGCCCTCGGGAATTCTCGCGAATTTCGGCGTGGCCGGTGGCATCCGCAATGGCGCCTTCTGGGGTCACCTTACCTACATCGATCACGGTAGCGGCACCAAAGTCAAGGGAACCGGTGTGACGGCGTACATGATCGTCAATGCGACAACGCGTCACATTGAGGGCACGGCCGAGGTGAATCATCAGGGCGGCTTCACCTATCAGGTGGACGTGTCCGACAACGGTGAGCCCGGCGTCAATGACGTCTTTACGATCACCGTGTCCAACGGCTATATGGCTTCGGGCACGCTGGTCGGCGGTAACATCCAACTTCACGACTGATGACGTGGATGCCCGGCTTCGCGCATTCGTCCAGGCCGCCGGCGCCTGGGGCGAATCCACCCAATGCGGTGGGTTCGATGGGGCGCATTCCAAACGAACCCACCGGCTCGGCTGCGGCCCCAATTGCGGGACGTGACGATCCGGCAAGGGAACGCGACGATCAGGACCCAGCGGGGTATTCGTACTCCGGATGCGCAAGCGTCAGACCAAGCGTCCGTTTCATGAGATCATTGCGGACACGCTTGCCGCGCGGGTTTTGGTCGTCGCCGCGCCAGCGGATCGGCGGCAGCCCGGCCGCGGCGAGCAGAGGATCGTATAGCTCGCAGCGCAGGATGGGCCGGTCATTGTTCAGGCACATGACGCCGGAAAAATCCGAGTCGAGCAGCCTGACCATCACCTCGACGATATCATCACGGTGGATCAGATTGACGTAAGTCTGACCGTCGGAGCGTTCCTGCCCGGCGACGCGCTCCAAGCGGCCGGCCGGATCGCGACCCGGGCCGTAGATTCCCGATAGCCGCAGCACCACCGCGGAGGCGCCGGCCCGCTGCGCCCCATCCAGTAGTTCGCGCTCGGTCGCCAGCAAGATGCGACCATTTTCGTTGGTCGGATTGGTGGGTGAGGTCTCGTCTACCCAGCTTCCGTCGTTCTGACCGTACACCGACGTCGAGGAGGTGTAGATGACCCGCTGCACGGGCGTGCCGTCCACGGCGCGCGATAGATTCGGGACGCCCGCCAGATAGACCGCCTCGTAACCGCGCTGCTGCTTGCCACGTGCGACTGTGAGATAGACCGCGTCTCTATCCGCCAGCAGCGTATGCAGCCGCTGGCAGTCAGCGATCTCCACGAGCGCCGGTCGAATCCCCAGTGATTGCAGTTCAGCGAGCCTCGCGGGCGTCGTGGTCGTGCCCAAGACGTCGCGTCCGCGCCGCACCCATTCCGCGCCCAGCGCCGTGCCGACGTATCCGCAGCCGACAATCGCAACCGTGTTCGCCGGAATCTGAATCATCCCCGCGGTTGACGCACAGGCAGTCCGCACTCCGGGCAGCGCGGCGCCGACAGCCCGATGAGCGAATAGCCGCATTGCCGGCAGCGGCTCGGATCATCAGGTTTGCCGACCCGCCGCCAGTTCCGAACGGTTGCGACGGACAAGACGCCAAGCAACAAATAGCCCAGGGTAGCCACCACCAGGATCGGATGGACCTGCACGAAAAGATCGGCTCGCCAGCGCGGGCTGAGCACATTGGCCGCCCGCGCCCGCGCGCCCATCTCGAAGCCGAGCGACAGCAGCGGCGCGCCGAGCAGTACGACGCGCATGCGCGGATAGATTGCCGCCAGGATGATCGTGGCCAGCGGCATGAATATGTTGATGATGAGCGCCGTGCCCGGCTTGGGCGTGCCGATCCAGCGCTGCAACAGCCCGCGCAGCGGTGCATCTGACAGGCCGAGCAGCACCCCGACCAGCAGGTACGGCAGAATCATCAGGATGAATGGACGCGGCCGGACGTAGCGCACCTTTGCCTCAGCTTTCGATTCTCCAGCGCGCGATCATCGCGGCCAGCATGGAAAACGCCGAAGTCAGAAATAGATATAGCCCAAAACGGGGCAGCGAATGGATCGACGCCAGCGTGAACGCGACCGCCAGGCCCAGTGCCACCACGACCGAGAGCAGTACCGGCGGAACCGAGCTGAGGCCGCGGCGCTCGGCCAGCCAGCTCATTCCCCAGCCGCTGACGGCCGAAAGCAAAATGAAAAGAAAAAACGGAGCCAGACCATCCCATTGGATTTGGAGCACGTCCTCGGAGGCGCGGATCGAATCCAGGAGCACTCGGAAGAGTCCGAAATGCGCCAGGCCGACGACCGCGCTGGCGCCCAGCATGATGACGCCGGTCATGACGGTGTAATTGCGATCCTCGTCGTTCATCGCTCATTTCCACGGGAGATTGTAAGGCATGCGACGCCAGACCTGCGAACGGCAACTCAGCGTGCCGGCGGCAGTCCTTCCGCATTGATGGTCATCGTGGGCGGCACGATCGGAAGCGGATGCGCCCGCACGTGGTACTCATAAGTCCGCCCGACGACGTCGGCGAGCATTTCGATAAACAGCGGATCGTCATTGACCGCTTCGGCGCGTTGCATCGGTAGATGCAGCGCGCGGCATACGCTGGCGGCCTCGTGATCCAGATCGTATAGGACTTCGATATGGTCGCACACAAAACCGATCGGGCACAGCACCGCCGCCTTCAGACCCCGGGTGGCTTCCGCCCGCAGGTAATCGCCAATATCCGGTTCGAGCCACGGGTCGTCGGGCCGGCCGCTGCGGCTCTGGAAAACGAGCGCCCAGTCATCGCGGCCGAGCCGCTGGCCGACCAGTCGGGCCGACTCCAGAAGCTGCTCTTGATAGCGGCAGGTCCGGGCCATCGTCAGCGGAATGCTGTGCGCCGTGAAGATGATGCGCGCGTGCTCCTGCTCGGCCGGCGCCAACCGCGCCAGTGCCGCGCGGACGTGCTGCGCGCTGGCGGCGATGAACCCCGCGTGCGTGTGCCAGTCATCGACGAAGGTGACGCGAACGTCTGGCTTGCCGCGCTGGCGCAATTCGTGACGGGCGTCGATGACGTTCTGCCGATATTGCCCGCAGCTCGAATAGCTGCGATGGGCGGCCAGGATGAACCCGATCGCGCGGCGCACGCCCGCATCGGCCATCGCCGCCAGCGTGTCGGCCAGAAACGGATGCCAGTTCCGCATGCCCACGTAGACGGGCAAATCGGGCCCGTCGTGCCGCAGTCGCTCGCGCAAAGCGCGCGCCTGCCGCAGCGTCAGTTCCGTGATGGGCGACACGCCGCCGAATAACTCGTAATGCTGCGCGACGGCTTCCACACGTTGTGGCGGAACCCTCCGCCCGCGCAGCACGTTCTGCAGGAACGGACGGATTTCATCGACGCCGCGCGGTCCGCCGAACGAGATCAACAGGACCGCGTCGAATGGCTGGCCGGGTATTTCCGATTTCCAATTCCCGATTTTCGATTCGATATCCATGTTGAGAGGAGCCGCGGCTCGGCAGGAGCCTCGCCCTCCCGCGAACGGTGCTAGCTGAGCCTTGACCGGCTAGATTGTTTATCCTCGAGAATGGCTCGGCCGCGCGGCGTGAGAGTCACCGCGGAGTCATCCAGCCGGTCGCCGACCTGTAGTTCTATCAACCCATCGATCAGCGCGTCTTCCCAGGTGGTGTGCCGGGGACACGTGCTACGCCAAGCCTGCATCGCTTCAGCATAAGTGCGACGGCGGCTCGCGATCCAACCCAGGAACTCCCGCATCAGCAGGCTCACGCGCTCGGCCATGCCGATATTCTACGGGTCCAGCAGGTAGATTTGAAGAATCGTAACGAACGAGTTCGGCGGCGCGACGACCCGGAACTCGGCCACGCTCTGATTGACATTGAACGTGGCGTCGAGCGTCTGCGGGCTCGACGGATTGGCCGAATTGTTCGGCACGGTCGCGAAGCTGCGTGAATCGATCACCTCGCCCGCTGCATTCCGTGCCTGCACCACCAGCGGATTGGTCTCGCTGATCCCATTGGCGAACAGCGGCGCGATCCGCAGGCCGCCGATGAGGTTCGCCGGCATTTCGACTTGCAGCGTCGAGGTGCGGAAGCCCAGTGCGCCGTTCATCACTCCCACGTGCGGGACCGGGTTCGTGCCCTTGAAGTATTGGGCGCCGGGGCTGGCGACGAAATCGACGGCAAGCATGCCGATCGGCGTGTTGCTGTCTGACGGAGTCACCGGTCCGGTTTGCGTTGTGCCCGGGGCGATCATGTTCATGCTGTCAGCGGCCAGGAACACGAAGCTGAAGCAGAAGAGCCGGATCGTCAACTGGCCGCCGGGCAATCCGGCCAGGCCGTCATTGGTGTTGGTTTGGCCCGCGGCTCCGCCCGGGGCCCCGCCTGCACCGGCGACTGAGTTTCGTCCGCCGGCCGCGCCGCCATTGCCCGGAAGGCCGAAGCCACTGTCGCCGCCGTCGCCGCCATCGCCGCCGGTCGAGGTGGCCGTGCCGCCATCGCCGCCGAAGGGGATCCCGCCGCCCATGGCCGTGGCCATGCCGCCCGCGCCGCCGGTCGCCATGGCCATTCCACCTGCACCGCCGTCGCCGCCGTCATCGAACTTACAGTCACCGCCATTACCGCCGGCGCCAGCGGTCGCCGTGGCCGTGCCGCCGTCGCCGCCATTGACGGAGCCGGCCGTGACGGCGAGTCCCCTCAAATTCAGCGAGGCGTCTCCGCCGCGCCCGCCCGTCGCCGTAGCATCGCCGCCGGCGCCGCCGTCGCAACAGTCGGTCCCGTCGCCGCCATCGCACGCCGTCGCCCGCGCCGTTCCACCGGCCCCGCCGCTCAGTGGACCGATGGTGACGTTCTCCAGGCCATCGACGTTGCCGCGCGCGAAGAGGGCCTTCATGTTCCGCCCGCCGTTGCCGCCCGTTGCGGTGCTGTCGCCGCCATCCATTCCCGGGCAGCCGCCCGCGCCGGGTGGACCGGCGGTCACCGTGGCATTGCCACCCGCGCCGCCGCGGCCCGGATTGATGAG
>DASXUA010000164.1:0-4281 GCA_036505095.1 Phycisphaerae bacterium | reverse complement strand
CTGGATATCTTCGGTGGCCTCCTGCTGTGCCACATCCAGCACGTCGTCGACCGTAACGATGCCGACCAGCAGACCGGTTGAATCAACCACCGGCAGCGCAATACGGTCCAGCCGCTGGAACTCACGCACCGCCTCTTCCTGGTCCTGATCGGCGCGCAAGGCGAAGAATTGCCGGTCCATCAGATCACTGAGCCGCGCCGCCGGATCGGCCAGCACGATTTCGCGCAGCCGCAGGTCATCGATCAGTCGCCCGCGCTCGTCCAGAACATACGCGTGGCTGAGCGTCTCCTTGTCGCGGCCCACTTTGCGAATGTGCTCCAGGAGCTGCGCGACCGTCCAGTCGGCGCGGGCCGCCACATAGTCCGGCGTCATTCGCCGGCCAACCGACTCCTCCGGATAGCCCAAGAGCTGCGTCGCGACCCGCCGCTCATCAGGAGAGAGCAGCGTCAGCAGACGCTGCGTTACCGCCCCCGGCAACTCTTCCAGCAGGGCGGTGCGGTCGTCAGGCGCCATCGCGTTCAGCACCGCCGCCACCTGTTCCTGACCGAGACTGTGGAGTAGCGCTTCCTGCGCCGGCAGCGGCATGTACTCGAAAATGGCGGCGGCAAAATCGCGCGGCAACACGCGGAAAACCACCCCCACGTGCTCCACGGACATGTCGGCCAGGATGTCGGCCACCGCATCCGGCGGCAGCGCTTCCAGCGTGGCGCGCAGTTCGCCGAACTGACGGTTCGTGATCATCTCAACGATTTCTGGTCCGACGAGTTGCCCAAGCATAGGGTCGCCTCCGCCTTCGAGTGCCTCACCAGCGCCGGCCTAAAAACGGTCTATCATAGGCGAGACCGCGCGTGCCGCCCACACCAACGGTGCCTGGTAACGCCTGTTGCCACGCCGATTCCTTCCACCGAGAATCTGCGGCATCAGGAAGCGAGCAGGCTCGATCCCATGAAGCTGACATGTCGCCACGGTCACCCGGCTGCGACCCTCTTGATCGCGACATGCATCGCAACCGCGCTGCACGTCCGCGGCCAGGAGCCTGCGGCGCCCGGCACTACACCACCAGCCACCCACCAGATCGATATGCCGCCCGGTGAATGGCTGCTGCGCCGCGCGCGCACGCTCGACCTCGCCCAGGAGCATCTTGCACCGCAGGAAGCCGAGCGCGTCCTGATCTGGATGGAGGCCGCGGGCCGAGCCTCACCCCGGTTGGCCGAAGCGTTCTACTGGCAGCACCTGCTCAACAATCTCCTGGAACGGCCTCAGGCGGCGTTGACCGCTCTCGAAACCTACTGTCGCCTCCGGCCCGACGATGTCGCCCAGCGGCTCGTACTCTTCGATCGCCAACTCGACGCGCTACAGACGGCGCGCGCCCGGATCGAATTCTGCGAACGCGCGCTCAACAGCGGCAGCCAGGAACCGGGCACGGACGGACCGGCGCATGCATCCGCTTCGGTGGCGGCCGATCTGCCAGCCGAGTTGGCCAGTCATATGCATCAGCAGCTCGCCGAGTTGTATCAGGGCACCAGCGATGACAGCCGCGCGCGGCAGCATCTTCAGCAGGCCGCTGAATTGCTTCCCCAGAACACCGCCGCCCAGTTGGCACTACTGTCTCAGAAGCAGCGCGCGCCGCTCGAGGCGCGCCGCTCCGCTCGCGCTCCCGCGGATATCCAGGCACTGCTACGCATCGTGGCCGCGGCCCCTGGCGAGCCCGCGTCCGCCTGGGAGTTGGCGCGCGCCATCGATCAGCTTTCGCTGCCCGAGCGTGCTGCCACCTGGTATGGGCACGCCGTGCGCCTCATGCGTTCTCGCAACGCGTCGGAAACGCCCACGCCGGAGACGACCTCCGCACCGGCGACCTCCGGTGGGGCTACCGATCCGGCTCTGGCGCGGCTGCTGGCCGACTTCGCGCGCAACCGCTATGACGCGGAACAGTTCGAGCAGGCATTTGATCTGGCCAACCGCGCCCAGCAACTCGACCCCGGCTGGCTGGCGGCCCAGTTCGTCCTGATCGACGCCTCGCGCAAGCTGGGCCGCGATGAAGTCGTGGCCCAACAGACCGGCATGACGCGTCAGCGCTGCGCGACCATCGAACCGCTGCGCCTGACCGAGCGCAGCCCGTCCACTCTGATCAGCACCGCGCTGCAGGCGGCCTGGTTCTATCTCGAATACGATCCCGATCCCGCCCAGGCGCGGAGTCTGGCCGAGGCCGTGCGCCGCGCGGCGCCCGACGATCCCGCCCCCCAGCGAATGCTGGGACTAGCCCTGTTGGCTACCGGCGATGCCGCCGGCGCCGAATCGCTCTTGGTGGATATCGCCGGCGACGACCCGCTGGCCGCTTACGGGCTGGCGAAAGCTCAACTCACTCAGGGGCAGCGCGACGCGGCGCTGTTGACCCTCCGGCGCGCTGAAGCCCTGCGCGCCACGGGTCAAGCCCACGAGCGCATTGCAAAACTGCTCAACGAGCTCGGCGTCGCCCCGGCACCGCCCGCCGACCGCTCGGAGATTGAGCACGTGCTGGCTAATTTCGATCAGCGCCTGCTCCAATTCCCATTCGCGCCGGCGGAGTTCCTGAGCCTCAGCGTCACCCCGACGGCGACGAACCTCGAGTACGGACAGCCCTGGACCGCCACGTTTGAGCTGACGAATCGCGCGCCGTTTCCGATTACCGTCGGCCCCGAATCGATGGTCACCCCCGACGTGCTGCTGATCATCGACACCGAGCCCGCGCGCCGCGCCCGATCGGATGCTTCCGAGAAGCAGGCGATCATCGACCCGCGCGCCGACGCCGCCATGCTGCGCGTGTCGCTGCTGGACCGGCACGTGTTGCAACCCGGCCAGAAGATACGCGTCGAGCAGGGCATCGATATCGGCCCGGCCGCCCGACTCGCATCCGCCGAGCCGGCCCGCAACCTGCGCTTCATCGTCACGGCCATATTGGATCCGGCGCCGACTCCGGAAGGCGGACTGGTGAGCAAGCTGACAAACTTCCCACCCTTCACGGCCGCGCTGCGCCGCGCCGGCGTGGATCCGACCCGCCGCGGGTTTGACACCTTGGTCGGGCAGGTCCGCCGCGAGCGCGAGACGTCGCGCATCGTGGCCTTGCGCGCCCTGCAAGCGTTACGCGCCCATCAACGGACCATCACCGGTGCGGCCGCGCAGCGCGCTGTCAGCGATTCCGATCTCGTCGGAGCACTCAAGCTGGGCTTGGCCGATCCGGCTCCCATCGTTCGCGCACAGGCGCTCTTCGCTTTCGAGAATGCTGCGACCGATCCCGACCTGCTCACCGACCTGGCCGCCACGTTAGGCGACGAGAACTGGCTGGTGCGCCTGGCCGGGCTCGAAGTGCTGACCGGCCTGCAGGGACCGATATTCCGGCCGGTGGTCGAATCGTTGGCGCGCTCCGACCCCGACGACCTTGTCCGGCGTCTCGCCCAACTCTATTTGCAACGCTGGAGCCCGCCGGCCAGGTGACGCGCGTCGCCCGCGCTGATTCTCGGACGTCTCACTTCAAGTCCCGATAGCCCCAAGCCGATGAGCACGACAACCGATCTGCCTTAGAGGCGACCCTATGCCGGTAACCGTACTCTGCCCCAATTTGAATTGCCGAGCCGTGTTGCGGGTGCCCGATCGGACGCGCGGCAAGAAGGTGCGTTGCGGTCAGTGTGGCATGACGCTGCTGGTTCCGCCGAACGGCCCCGAGCAGGCCCCGGCCGGCGGCCCCCCGCCGCCCGCGGGGCAAAAGACCTGAGCTAGCGCTGATCGATTTGGACGCCCGCCAGTCCCATCGCGACGTTATCCGCGAACTCAAAGACCTTATCCAGGCCCGTCACCAGGAACAGTCCCCAGACATGCGTGTTCAGCCCGCACAGCCGCAGCTTGCGCTGATTGTTGATCAGGGCCTTACGCAGCTTCAGCAGCTTGGCGATGTTGGATGAGTTCAAGTGCTCGATCCCCGCCAGATTGAGCACCACGCTCACATCGGGATGCTCGCGCACCAGGTCGGACAGCGCCGTGAGGTCATCCGAAAAAGCTGGATCATCCTGCAGCTCGGCCACCACGATGTTGTCGGACCATTCCTGAATCGACATCCGCCACCTATGCCTGCCAGCGCGCTGAACGACCGCCGCAAAACCTAACACACCGCGGCCGAATCGTCAAAGGACGCATGAATGCATGTGCTGTCGAATGGGTGGGTGTGCCAAAATCCTGCGGCACGTCAGATTTCTACGTTTAGCCGCAATCCGCCGCGGCGGACGCGCTGGCCGGCGCGCTGGCGGGGGG
>DASXUA010000163.1:0-9175 GCA_036505095.1 Phycisphaerae bacterium | reverse complement strand
AGTTCGTCCGCAGCACGACCTCGCGCGGCTCGATCTGTGTCGCGTCGCCGAACAGGAAGTTGGACACCACGTTTCCGACATCGCGGGAAATCTCACCGTCAATGGTGTACGCTTTGTAAGCCTGCAGGCCGACGGTGTAGGTGCCCGAAAGCAGCGGCTGATCGGTCATTTCGCCCGCCTCGGGACCGAATGTAGGGGAATCATTGGCCGGCGGGCGATAAGTCGCCGGGATCGGATCAGCGAACGTGTAGGTGTACGAACCGTCGCTGTTGCGCTCAGCCACCTGAATGACATCGGTCTTGGGCAGGAGGACACGCTGGTAAGCGGTCGTCGGACCGGAAACGTAGATCTGGAACGAATCCAGCGCGCTCAGCGGCAGCGGGCGCTGATTGGAAGTTTCCACCGTGAAACGCACGCGCATCGGGTCGCTGGGCTGAAAGGCGCCGTTGGGTCCCGTGCCGCCACTGACGTCCTGAATGCTGAGGACCACCCCGGGCAAGGGCGCGCCGCTGTCCAGCCCCGGCGCGCCCGGCTCGCCGGGCTGACCCGGCTGCCCGGGAGCGCCCGTATCGCCGGGCAGGCCCGGCGCGCCCGGAGGTCCGGGCGGGCCAGTGCGGCCGCTCTGCCCGCCCGAGCCTGGAAAGCTGCCCGAGCAACCCGCCCACAACCACAAACCCACGCTCCACGTGCCAATCGCGACCCGCATGCAATGTAAGTTTCGCGACATGACTCATTTCCTCGTTGTAGCCAGTAGCCCAGTAGCCAGTCACTAGCAACTAGCTGCTGGCTACTGGTTCCTCGGCCCGCGCGATCATGCCGATCACGTCGCTGGCCGTGAGGATGCCCACGAGTTCTTCGCCCTCCGTCACCGGCAGCGCGTGAATGTGATGCGACAGCAGGCATTTGACGGCGGTCAGCAGCGCTGCCGACGGCTCGATCGTGCGGACCGGCGCGATCATGATGTCGCGCGCCGCCGTCGGACCGAGGTAGAAGCGTCCCTCCCCCTGGGCTTGGGCGTCGTTGATGGAGGCTTCGCCCATCGCGCGGCGCACGTCGCGGTCTGAGATCATGCCGACCAGGATCGTGCCCTCGACCACCGGCACGTGCCGGCAATGCCGCTCGCGGAACAGGCGCACCACCTCGTGCAGCGAATCTTCCGGCGCCACGCTGGCGACGGTGCTGTGCATGTGGTCGCGCACGGGCTCGCTGAGCATCCGCTCCAGACTGCGATCCAGGTCGCCGAGCCGCAGCCACTGCAGCAGGTCGCTCTCGGTCACGATCCCCAGCAGCCGGTCATGTTTGACAATGGGCAACGCCCCAATCTTGCGCTCCACCATGGTCCGCGCCGCGTAGGCCACCGAGTCGTCGGGGGTGATGGTGACCACCGGCGTGGACATGATCTGCTCCACGCGCCTGGGTCCGGCTACTTTCCCGGGAGATCGCGTCATGCGCCGCTCGACCGCCAGCTTCCATCCCACCGCCAGCAGCAAATCGCGGTCAGAGAGCATCCCTTCCACATGTCCGTCACAGACAACCGGCAGGTGATGGATGCCGCGTTCCTCCATCAACGTGATGGCCGTATCGATGGACTTCTCCGGCGCCACCCACACCACCTCGGACGTTTGCAGCTCGCTGATCCTCATGGGATGCTCCTTGACAGGCTGCCTTGACGTAAGGCAACCATGCGAGAATGATGTACACGCGGCATGCCGTCGCGGTCAGGCGCATCGTCCGCGAGAATCCGGCGAAAACGATGATGGGACGTGCCCGCCGCGCGCCGCGCTGCGCGTTTTCACGCAGGCGGTAGGGGGAAATCGCGCAGCTCGCCACGGCGAGTCGCCGCGGCGACCGGGGGCGGGACCCAGGCGCTGCCGTGGCCGTCAGCATGCGGCAAGTGCCTGAAAACCGAAAACTGAAAACCGAACACTCAGAATGCGACCATGGTCTCGAAACTGGTGGAGCACGCCATGCCCAACACCCTGTGGCTCGATGCTGAGGAACTCACGGAGTACCTGAACGCTTGTCCGGACGAACTCCACGATCTGGTCTTGGAGCTGCGCGACCTCGTTCGCGCCGCAGCCCCGCGAACATGCGAGGCCATCCGGTTTCACGCGCTATGCTACTTCAAGCCAGATCAGCCTTACGGGGCGATTGGAGGAAACGTCTGCATGATAACCCCGCGGGCCGAGCACGTTCGGCTGGAGTTCATCCACGGCGCCTTTTTGCCCGATCCTGCCGGTCTGTTGCGGGGTTCGGCCAAAGCCAAACGCTTCATCGAGATCCGGTCGCGCGCCGATCTCCGCCGCAGGGCAGTCAGGACGTTGATTCGGGCAGCGTTGGCCTACACGCACGCTGAGCACCGCTGAGCGAAAGCTGAGCAGCGCGAGTCCTATCGTGCGCCAGGCGGCGCTGCGATCTTCCGCCCTCATCGCGCGCCTTGCCTGACCCACTGTCGGCGCGGCCGCAGGAACCAGCTCACGAGGAAAATGGCGCCCGGTGCGGCGACGAGCACGAAGTATGGCTCGGCTGGAAGCCGCCCGTTGAGGACAGCGTTCCAGCCGCAAAAGCCCGCCAGGCACAGGAGCGTAACGGCCCCGCCGATTCCCTCGTGCCAGACGCGCCACATCCGGGACCGGACATTAGCCCTTCAGGTCGAAGGACAGGCGGTAAACGCCATCGCGCAGTTCGCTTTGCAGCGGCGCGGCGGCGCAGCGGTGGAAGATGCTGAGCATGCGCGCGTTATCGGCCAGCACGTCAGCCGTGAATTTCACAATGCCGCGCGCGCGGGCGATTTCCATCAGGCGCCCAAACAGGTGGCTGCCGATGCCCTTGCATTGCCAGGCGTCGCGCACCACAAACGCCACCTCGGCCGCGCGCGTGGCCGCATCCATCGCATAACGCCCGACAGCCACGATCATCGCGTGTTCGTCCTTCCGGACGACCCCCACCAACGCCATCTGGTTGCGGTAGTCGGTCCGCAGAAACTCCTGGAGTTTTTCATGCGGCATGGCGCGCAAGTAGTGGAAAAAACGATGATGCACGGTTTCGGGCGAGAGCGAATAGAACATTTCGCGCATCATTTCCTCGTCCATCGGGCCGATCGGGCGGAAATGGACCCGCGTGCCGTCGCCCAGCAAGAAGTCACTTTCCAGTCCCGCCAGCTCGTCGGCGCCGAACCCCAGCATCGTCACCTGCGTCCGGTCGACGAAGTGCCGCTGCCGTGCCGCCTCCATCAACGATTCGCGGAACTGCGGATGGGCGATGTGCACCAAAGCGATCGCCCGCTCGCGGATCGTCTTGCCATGCAGATCAGCGCTGCCCCACTCGGTGGCGACGTAATGCACGTCGCCGCGGCTGGTGACGACGCCCGCGCCCGGCGTCAGCGTCGGCACGATGCGCGAGACTTTTCCCCCATTGGCCGTCGACGGCAGGGCGATGATGGGCTTGCCGCCGTCCGAGCGCGCCGCGCCACGGATAAAATCCACCTGGCCGCCGACGCCGCTGTAGAAATAGGTACCCAGCGAGTCGGCGCACACCTGGCCCGTCAGATCGACCTGCAGGGCCGAGTTGATCGCCACCATGCGCTCGTGCCGGCAAATCCGGAACGGGTCGTTGACATACTCGGTCGGGTGCATTTCGATCATCGGGTTGTTGTCAATGAAGTCATAGAGCCGGCGCGTGCCCATCACGAAACTCGCCACGATCTTGCCGCGATGGATCGTTTTCCGGGCGCCGTTAATTACGCCCCTTTCGACCAGCTCGATGATTCCATCGGAGATCATCTCGGAGTGAATGCCGAGGTCGTGCTTCTCACTCAGGCAGGCCAGCACGCTGTCGGGAATCGTGCCGATGCCGAGTTGCAGGGTCGAGCCGTCCTCGACCAGCTCGGCCACGTGCTGCCCGATGCGACGCGCGACGTCGTCGGGAGGCTCGTGGCCCATTTCGAGTATGGGTCCATCGCTGGGCACGAGCAAGTGGATGCGGTCCACGTGGATGAAGCTGTCGCCGAGCGTGCGGGGCATGTTGGGATTGATCTCGGCCACCACGACGCGGGCACATTCGGCCGCCGCTTTCACCACGTCCACGGAGACGCCATAGCTGCAGAACCCATGCCGATCGGGCGGACCGACCTGAATGAGCGCCACGTCGATCGGCAGGCGTCCGCGCCGCAAGAGCGCGGGCAGTTCGGAGAGGAAGATCGGCGTGTAGTCGGCGCGGCCCTCGGCGATCGCCGCGCGCACGTTCGGACCGATGAAGAACGCGTTGTGGCGAAACCCTTCGGTCAGCTTGGGGTCCACGTAGGGCGCGATGCCCAGGGTCATGATGTGGACAATCTGGTTGTCGGCCAATTGCGGGCCGCGCTGAGCCAGCGCGGCGACGAGCTGCTGCGGCTCGGCGCAGCCGGAGCCGATGAAGACGCGCTGTCCACGCCGAATTTCGGCGACTGCGGCTGGCGCGGTGCGAACTTTCGCCGCGTAACGCTCTAAAACGCCGGTCGGCATCATGCGTACGCTCGACCGCCCTGCCCTTGTGCCAGGCAGCATTCGTTCGCCGAAAGCCAGACGTCGGACGTTCGGGCCAGGTGCCGGACGACTTCGACCGTGCAGTGTGCCCGGGCCGCAACCGAAGTCGAGACGCTGCCGATCAGGAAACGCTCGAAGCGCCCCAAGCCGCGCGCGCCGACAAAGATGCAATCGGCGCCCCAGCGGATCGCCTCGTCGATGAGCAGGTGCTTGGGATCGCCCGCGCGGACAAACGCCGCCGCGGCCAACCCCGCCGCTTGCAACTCGCGGGCCGCCTCGTCCGCGGTGCGTTGCCAGCGCGCCCCGTCGCCCTCCTGCAGCGGATTCGCCAGCGCCACTTGGGGCACGAGCGGATAGACGGTCGACAGCACACGCGGATCGTTGACGGCAATCACGCGCACCTCGCTGCCGACGGGCCAGCGGCGCGACGCAACGACGCGCACGGCCTCCTCCGCGCCCGCCGAACCGTCGAACCCCACCAGCAGCCGCGCCGCCGCGCCGGCAGCCCGGCGGCTCGCCCGCGCGATCCGCACGGTGCCGTGCAGGCGTGCCAGCACCTTCAGCGAAACGCTGCCCAGCACGAAACGCCCCAGCGTCGAGCGCCCGTGCGATCCGACCACCACCAGGTCTGGCTTCCATTCCTGGGCGCGCCGCAGGATGGCCCGATCGGGCCATCCGATGCGCGACTCAGCCCTCACGTCCCAAGAGGGGAAGTCTTCGAGTAATCGTTGCCGGGCGGCCTCCGCCAGCCTGTGGGCTTCCTCGGCCGTCTCGGGTGCGAGGCTCGCGGGGCTCGCGGGTGGCCAGCCCGACACGCCACCGTAAGCCGTTTGCATCTCCGCGGAAGCCGGCACCAGCGGCACGTCCGCCACGCTTAGCACCATCACTTCTGCATCGGGCGGAAGCCCCGCACGCCGCAGATCGGTCAGGGCCGCATCCGAACACTCCGACCCGTCGTATCCGATCAGGATTTTCATGTGCTCGTTCATGGTTCTATCTCCCGGCGTATCGCGGATCTCAAAGCAGCTCATTCGCAGCCATCGCCTTGAGCCGCGCCCAGCGGCGATCCACTTCCTGCTGAACGTCCCGAACCAGCGGCTCGTGCTCCGGCGCACACAGGTGGGCGAATGCACCGCCCATGCGCGCGAAGGCGTCGGTGACGGGAATCTTTCGGCCTTTCGCCTCCGGATCGAACGTCAGCCGCGTGATGCCGTGCGCGATCTCCAGCAACGGATGCAGGCAGGCATCTACGGCCGCCTCGACCGCCGCGGGCCCAACCTGCTCCTCCATGCCCCAATGCAGCGGACAAACCGACAGCGCCTTAACGAACGCAAATCCGCCCTCGCGCACCGTCGTCTGCGCTTGGCGCGCCTTGCGAATCATGTCGACCGGATGCGACTCGGCCGCGGTTGCCAGGTAGGGCGCGAACGTGCCGCGCAGGATTTCGATGATGTCCTTGTGATGCGTCTTCTTCCCGCATTGCTGCGGACCGACATACGCGTTGCTGGCCTTCTGCCCCTTGAAACCTGTGTAGCAGAGCTGCGAGCCGGTGTTCATGTAGCCCTTGTTGTCGTACTCGAAAAGAATGAACGGATCATTCCGCAGCGCGGCCCCGATCACCTGGTCCATGCCGATGTCGTCGCCGCCGTCACCGCTGACCGCGATCACGGTAATGTCTTCCGGCAGCTCGCCGCGCTGCTTGAAACGCTTGATCATCTCCACCACACCCGTGGCCGTGGACGAGGCGTTGTGGAACAGGTTATGAAAATACGGCACCTTGAAGCTGGTCAGCGGGTAACCGGTCGTGACCACTATGCCGCAGCCGGTGTTGAACAACAGGCACACATGCCCGTCGATGCCGCGCAGGAACAGGTTCAGGCTGGTGAAGATGCCGCAACCCGGACAGGCCGTGTGCTTATCGAAGCGTGCCGGCATCCCCGACAACTCGCGCAGATTCACCTTGTCGCCCTTGCCGGCGTTCAGCGTGCATTGCTCACACGTCAGCGGTACGAGGTTCTGCGGCGGCGCATACAACGCGTCGCCCGGCCACGCGCCGTGATACGCTTTGGTCGGCGCGAAGCTGAAGCGCGGCGTTTCAGCGTCTAATCGGAAATCGGAAATCGCAAACCGGAAATCGCGCCCGGCGAGGTCGTACAGCTCCAGGGCGTCATCCTTGGTGAAGTTCAGACCGCCGATCCCGTAGGTCCGCTGGATAATGCGGGCGCGATTGCCACGCCGTTGCAGGGCGGCGCCGATTTCGTTGGCCAGGTAATTGCCCGCACCGTATTGGCTGGCGCGCTCGGCGACCATGATGCGCCGCGCGCCGCCGATCGCTAGCGCGATCGAGTCTTCCGGCCAGGGTCGCAGCACGGTCGGCATGACGAGATTGACCGCTTCACCCCGTGCGGCCAATTCATCGACGGCATCCTTGGACGCCTCACCGGCCGTATTCAGCGCGACCAGACACCGGTCCGCGGTGCGGTCACCATGTTGCTCAACGAAATCATAGCGCCGCCCCGTCAGTGACGCGTACTCATCGAAAATACCCGGCAGCAGTTCGCAGGCCCGCTGGAACTTCAGATCCATCTGCACCTTGGTATTGATCAAATCGTCATTCATGTACGGCCCGAAGGTGCGCGGGTGCCCCATATCCAGCAGACTGAATCGCCCATTCTCGCCGTGCAGCGTCGCGCGGAACGGAGGCGGCCCGACGAAGTCACGGGCATCTTTCTGACTCGAGAACACTTGGATGCGCCGATAGGCATGCGACGTGTGAAACCCGTCGTACGCCACAATCGCCGGCAAATTCACGGCCTCGGCCAGCTTGATCGCGATGAAGTTCAGGTCATACGCGGCCTGCACGGTCGGCGCCAGGAAAATCAGCCAGCCCCAACCGAGTGCCGCATACAGGTCCGAATGACCGTTCTTGATATTCAGCGGCGCCGAGACATCGCGCGTCGAGAGATTGAGCACCATCGGCAACCCCAGCCCCGCGATGGCCGGCATCTGCTCGGCCTTCAGCAGCAGCCCGTTGGCGCTGGTTACATCCACCACGCGCCCGCCGGCCACCGCGGCGCCGGCACAAATTCCGAGCGCCGCCAACTCGCTGGTGCCAACGATGAAAGCGATGTCGGTTTGCCCTTCCGCATACGCCTTCGCCACCGCTTCGCCCACGTCGGATGACGGCGTGATCGGGTAGTAGCCTTCGGCGTCGTAACCGATCTCGAGGATCGCGCGCGCCACGGCCTCATTGCCATTGCCGATCCACGGCACCTGCACGGCCCGGCCGGAGATTGACGTTCGAGTGTGAGCCATCAATGCGGTCATCGGTGCTACTCCATCGATCACATAGAATCGCGAGAGTCGAGGCGCGGCCGGTAACACTCCGCATCACCACCAATCAGGCTCGGCACTCGGAATTCCCGCTGGCTTGTCCCGGAAGTCTCCGTCCGCTTACCTCCGGTGAGCTGGACGCGCGGCGCCATCGGGCCGCTGCACTTGCTCCTGCGCAGCTCCTCCTCGGCCGCCAGCCAGTCCAAAACCGGATCCCCCGCTGCGCCGTTGCGTTCCAGATATTTCTGATACGCGCGCGAGCGAATCTCTTCTTCCGCCGGCTTGATCTGCACCTGCGGCGCCGCGCCCTCTGATTTCGACGCCGGCATGGCAGCGCGGCCACGCCTGCTTTGCGGTAACATGACTGCTCTCCTTCTCAAGCGGGCAGCCGCGGAGGAAATCATCGCGTGCGCGGCTACCTCCGCAGATCAAGAGAGCAACCCTCATGCCGCGGCAGAATTCACCGCTGGCCGGTCTGCGCGGCTTGGAATGCACTCTGAAGGATTGCATGCTGGGTCAAATCACGCAGTCTCCGGGAGATTTTCCACCGCCGAGGACCGGTATGGCGCAGCGCGCCGACTGCAGTCCGCTCTCCGCGTCCGCGCGTGCATCTGGGCTGGAGGCGGAGCCGCTGCGACCGACTTGCGGTGGAAATCCACGCAGCACGCGTGGATTCTCGCGCAGCGTCATGGGCGCGCGAGCGCCTGGGCCGGCCCTGATGGCTTCGGAACGGGGCTCCCGTGGCGCGCGGCCAACCTCACGGCGCGGTACGCGAATTGCCAAATCCATGAATGCGGCGATTCCGCCGCGCGGTCCCCGATTCGACCACGGCGCCGATCGGGAAGTCCAGGGCATGCGGCGGAATCGCCAGGAGGACGAAACATGACCGCGCATTCACTCAAAGACCTGTACGATCGCCAACTGGATGACCTTTACGCGGCGGAGCAACAGAGCCTCCAAGTGCTCCCGGCCATGGAGCGCGCGGCCGTTTCTTCCGAATTGATCGGCGCGCTGCGTGGTCAGCAGGCGCGCGCCCGCGAACACCTGCATCGCATGGAGGGCCTCTATCGCCAGGAGGAGCGCGTGCCCGCCGGGCGCATGTCGCGCGGGGTCAAGGGCCTGCTGCGCGACTGCCACGACGGCTGCAAGGCGGATGGTCCCGCGGTGCGCGACGTGGCGTTGATTGCTTCCGCTCAACATCTGTGCCACGACGAGATTGCGGGTTATGGCTGCGCGCGCACCTGGGCCAAGGTACTGGGGTACGACTCCGCGGCCGAAATCCTGCAGAAGAACCTGGCCGAGGAAAAGCAGGCCGACGC
>DASXUA010000162.1:0-8729 GCA_036505095.1 Phycisphaerae bacterium | reverse complement strand
GAGGATGCTAGGCTACTCAAGGATTCGAAACGGTATGCGCTCTCGATGTACGCAGTTGGCGTCGCAGTCGAAGGCATGCTTCGAGCACTGCACTGGCTAAGGGACAAGACGTTTGACGAGCGCCACGATCTCCGAGCGATTGCGGCAAGGGTTGAGGATCTAAAACTGCTGCGGCCCGGTGACAGGGATGAAGACTTCGTCAGCCGCGTTCAGGGCGTCGCGCGGCGCTGGACCAACAATCTGACTGAGGTTCGCCGACCAGGCACAGTTGGAACGGTTTCTGCGTGACACCGGCGACATTCGGCGGCGAACCGAGGGTGAGCTTCGACGGGTGTGTAACGGACAGTTTGATCGGTGTTCGATGATTGTACGTCGCTGCGAGACGCTTCTTGCGAGGCATTCCGAGAAGTGAGTTTATGGCACACACCAAGCTGACGAAGGAAGAACTGAAGGCGGTTCTCACGAATAGGCTGCGACTGAGTTCCCCCCGGTTCCGATTGGAGAAACTTTCCGGTGGAAAGCTCTCGGGGTCGGTTGTCTCGGACTTCTTCAAAGGCATGAATGACAGTGAGCGCCAGCGTCGGATCTGGGAGGCGTTGGATGCTGAATTTGGCCCGGAATCTATGGATTTAGTCGGGACTCTGCTTGCCTACACGGATGCGGAGTGGGACGTCGATCTTGCGATCAAATGAACCGGTAATAGGAGAAAGGTGATATGGCTGCCAAGAGTATTCTGTTCGACATGGAGGCCCGCGAGGGCATTCGGCGCGGGGTCAAGACGCTGGCGCGCGCGGTGAAGGTCACGCTGGGGCCGCGCGGCCGCAACGTGGTTCTCGAGAAATCGTTCGGCGCGCCGACGGTGACCAAGGATGGCGTGACGGTCGCCAAGGAGATCGAGTTGGAGGATCCCAACGAGAACATGGGCGCGCAGATGGTCAAGGAAGTCGCCAGCAAGACCAGCACGGTGGCCGGCGACGGTACCACGACGGCGACGATCTATGCTGAGGCCATCTTTGATGAAGGCCTGAAAAACGTGGCGGCCGGCGCCGACGCCATGCAGCTCAAGCGCGGTATCGATGCCGCGGTCACGACGGTTTTCAATGAGCTCAAGAAGCTCAGCACGCCGGTGAAGGGCACCGAGCAAATCGCGCAGGTCGGTACCAGCGCCGCCAATCAGGATGCCGAAATCGGCAAGCACATCGCCTTTGCGATGGAGAAGGTCGGCAAGGATGGCGTCATCACCGTCGAGGAAGGCAAGTCGCTGGAGACCACCGTCGAGCTGGTCGAAGGCATGCAATTCGACAAGGGCTATCTCTCGCCGCACTTCATCAACAAGTTCGAGAACCTCACGTGCGAACTCGAAAAGCCCTACATCCTGATCCACGAGAAGAAGATCAGTTCCGTCAAGGACCTGATCCCGATTCTGGAGAAGGTCTCGCAGTCGGGCCGGCCGCTGCTGATCATCTCAGAAGATGTCGAGGGCGAGGCGCTGGCCACGCTGGTGGTCAACAAGCTGCGCGGCACGCTTCAGTGCTGCGCGGTCAAGGCGCCGGGCTTCGGCGATCGGCGCAAGTCGATGCTGGAGGACATGGCGATTCTGGCCGGCGGTAAGGCGATTTTTGAAGACCTGGGCATCAAGCTCGAGAACCTGCAGCTCTCCGACCTGGGGCAGGCCAAGAAAGTCAAGATTGACAAGGACAACACGACCATCGTCGAAGGCGCCGGCGACGGCAAGGCCATCAAAGGCCGCATCGAGCAGATCAAGAACGAGATCAATGCGACCACCAGCGACTATGACCGCGAGAAGCTCGAAGAGCGCTTGGCCAAACTGGCCGGCGGCGTCGCGCAGATCAACGTCGGCGCCAGCACCGAAGTCGAGATGAAGGAGAAGAAGGCCCGCGTCGAAGATGCGCTGCACGCCTGCCGTGCGGCCGTCGAGGAAGGCGTGTTGCCCGGCGGCGGCGTGGCGGTGCTGCGCACGATTCCGGCGCTGCAATCGCTGGCCAAGAAGCTGCCGGGCGACCAGAAGACCGGCGTCGACATCGTCGTCCGCGCGCTGTCAGCTCCCATCAAGCAAATCGCGGCCAACGCGGGCCTGGACGGATCGATCGTCTGGCAAAAGGTGAACGAATCGAAGGACCCGAACTTCGGCTTCAACGCGCTGACCGAGGAATACGGCGACATGATCAAGATGGGCGTGCTGGTTCCGACGAAGGTCGAGCGCATCGCCCTGCAGAACGCCGCCAGCATCGCGGCCCTCCTGCTGACAACGGACGCCGTCGTCAGCGAGATCAAGGAAAAGGAGAAAAAGTCGGCCGGCGGCGGCCACGGCCACCCCGGCATGGGCGGCATGGGCGGCATGATGTAGGAGGGTCCAGGTCCGCCACGAGCGGATCCGCCGATTCCGATGGCGGAGTCCGGGGTTCAGGGTTCAGGAGGCGCATCACAGCGCTGCCACAACGCCCTCTCCCTTCCAGGGAGAGGGTGGGGGGTGAGGGTCGAACCCGTCGCGATAGCCAACCGACTGGCGCAAACGTTAGGCGCCGCGCGAATTTCCGGGCGTCTCGTCGAGCGTGATTTCGCCAGCAGCCAAAGTAACGTTACTGGGCACGGGTGGAATTGGCGCGACCACTCGTGGCTGGCCGATTCGGAACGGGTGCGTGGCGATTCTTAATCGGCGCGCGGTGTTAGCAGTTCTCTGTCAAGGACGGCCTCGGGAGACCGTGAATACCTCGTCATCGGCGGGGGAACGATCCCGATGGTCTGAAGGGACTGCAATATGTCAGCAGAAAAGTACAACACCAACTTGGCGGCCGAGTTACTACGTGCTATCGGTCTTGCACCGTCTCGGTGCGGAAGCCAACCTCACGCTTGGCAATAAGAAATCCGTGGACAGCGTCGTCGTGCGGGACGCTGGGGATGCCGCCACCGTGGATGTGAAGGGGTTGGCGGGAAAGACGTGCTGGCCGGTAGACAACCTCAAGGCAGGAAAGCCGAACCACTTCATCGTGTTCGTCTGCTTCCTGGGCAAAATCAGGGATGTGACTGTTGTGCCAGAGGCGTACGTCGTGCCTTCCGAGCGTGTAGCCGAATTTACGTATACCTCGCCGGGGCAGGCGCAGCGAAGGGTGGTCAACCTCAGGGTGATGAGGAAGGAGAACGCCAAGCACTTTCGGGAGGCCTGGCATTTGATCGTAGGCCGTGCGTGAGCCGGGTCAGTTATTCACACTTGTTCGCACGTCGTGTGAAACATGGTGCGTGAGTTCCGACTCACAGCCAACAGAAGCGGGAGAGGCGACATTCTGCCTTTTCGGTGGCGCGGGCGGGGCGACGGGTATGCGGCAAGCACAGGATGTCGAAAGGGCGGAATGTCCCCTTATCCTCTCCCGGCCACCCGTGCCCGGTTCGTGCGCAAAGGAGTCGAAACGTCCAACCGGTTGAAAGGGGCGTATGATGGTCCACAGAAAAGGGAAGGAAACGATCATGAAAAATGAATGGGCCGACTGCTACATTTGCGAGGAAGCCTTCGCCCGGCGGCGTCAGACCAAGCGTTTTTGCGCAACGTGCGGGGGCGCGTTTTGCGAGGGCGAACACGGGAACTTCGCGCAACGGGGACGTGGGACATGTGTAATTTGCGGCGGCCGTGCACAAAAGTCAGTCGGCGTCGCAACTCCGTGATTGCGCGATTCGCGTGGGGCACGTGGGTTCATCTCAGCGGCAAATAGACAATGCGGTTAGCGAAGTCCTCCGGCTCACCAGCCAGCGCCAGCAGTTCGAGTTCCCGAATGCAAGCCCCGATGCCGAGCCGGAGCGGATGCGCGTACGCCACGCCGGCGAAAGGTATTCCGTCGCGCTGGCGGTGGACGGCCTCGCGCAGCAGGTCGGAGTCCCGGCTGAACAGGAGGCGGCCGAGCGACGTCGCGCGGTCAAGCAGGGCCGGGTCGAGCAGCCGATCGGCGCCGTCGCCTTGGGCGGTCAATACGTCTGCGCCGCGCTGGCGGAGCGCGTCGGTGATGGCCGAATGGACGTGCACGTCCATGTAAAGCGGAACGCTCACGACAGCAGGCCCGCAGCGCGCAGTCGGGCCGTGATCGGCGGCTCGCCAGCGGCTGCGCGGAGGGCATCGCTCTCGGCCAGATCATGCTGGATCTGGGCGTCGATCTCCTTGCGGTGGTCGTAGTAGTAGGCGAGCGCCGCGCAGATCTGGGCCATCGACAGATGCGGATGCTGGGCTTGGATGGCTTCGGGCGTCATCTTCCAAGCGATCGTGTCGAGGACGACCTCGACCACCTTCGTGTTCGCGTCCCGGATCCAGGCGACACCACGCTCGTCGAGCACGATGTGGTCGATCGGTGCGGTGATCATGTCCACGTTCATCTTGACGCCTCGTCCATAAAAGACCCCCTCCTCCAAGCCATTATATGAACGAAGGGCGCTCGACGGGAGCCTGCCGTCTTCGGCCGACCCGGCGCGGCCCGTCACAATGACGACGCTTACTCACTGAACAACCTCCGGCCCGACGACCGGTTTGCTTGTAAAGCGGCCTTCAGCTCCGGCCAGGTTTCCTCGTCGTAACCGGATTCGTCGGCCAGCCACTCGTTCAGCAGGCGGATCACGGCCCGATTACGAGCCATCAAATCGTCCCTTGGCCGTTCTTCCATAGTCCCGCGGGACGGGGCTCCGCTCGCGTCATCGTGCTCAAGTTCCATGTCGTGTGACCTCCCGAAGCGATTGTACGCGCAGATTGCGGCGAGTCGACCACGTCAAGCCAATCAGGGGCACGGCACCAGCGCGGCGCCATTCCAGACCTGCGTGGTGTGCACGCCGTTGAGAAGCTGGACGAGGCGCAGCAAGTCCGTCGTGTTGACCATGCCGCTGCGGTCCACGTCATAGCGCGGCAGATTTGGCGGCAGGTTCGCCACGCCGGCGCTGGCGGCCTGCACGAGCGCGAGCAGGTCCTGAGTGCTGACGGCTGCGTCCATGTTCACATCACCCGGCAGGTATTCGTAGCGCAGCACTTGCCCAGTCGCGGCATTAGCGAATGTGATCGTCGTGCAGCCGCCAGGCGGGATCGGGCCACTGAGGGCGATCGCGTATGGGCCTGCGCCGCTGCCGTTCACGGCCGTGACGGTCGGGCAGGGCGTCGGACCGTCCGGCGTGCCGGTGTAACTGCAAGCGACCGACACGTCGCTTACGCAGAGCGGCGTCGGGGCCGTGAAACCGACGGAGATGGTGCAGTAGCTCACGGCGCCCTCACTGGGCGTCAGGCAACTGCCGATTCCCTGTTGCAATGCGCTTCCCGTCCCCGTCTGGAGTACATCGCGGAAGGGCTGCTGCTCCGGCAGATAAGGATTGTCGAACGGCGGGTTCGCATAGGCGATCTCCGCCGGCACGCCGGTTTGACAGATGGTCAGAGTCTGATTGGTGGCCACGTTCTGAACGCTCTTGGTCGTCCCATCGGTCCAAAGCACCTGCACTTCGTTCAGAACGGTGGCCGACCCCACGCCGAAATGCAGCACCATGTCTTCCTGCGATTTGTAGCTGTTGCCGACCACCAGGCTGCGCTGCTGCCAGCCGAGGTTATCCTGCACGAAAACGGTGGAGCCGACCGCGAACCGATTGTGCCCGCTGCCGCGGAGGCGAACCTTCAGCCAATGATTGGCCGGCTCGGCATGATTGATGTAAAGCAGCACGCGGTCGTACGGGCGGACCACGACGAGGTCCATATCGCCGTCATTGTCGATGTCGGCGGTCGTAACCCCGTACCCGCCGCCCAACAGGTCCAAACCCATCATGGGCGCGATGTCGGTCGCCGGTGGCGTGCCCGTGAAATGAAAGAGCTGTGGGGCGGGGGAACCGGTCGCGCCCAGCGGCGTGTTGGCCAGATAGAGATCCAGCCAGCCGTCGTTATCCAGATCAAAAAACTGCACGCCCCAGCCGACGGTCGGGCTGATCATTCCATATTCGACCGCCTGCTCAGTAAACCATACCGGCGCGCCCGGCCCGTGCCCCAGATGCAGGCGGTGGTGCGCAGCGCTATTGAATGCCAGGTTCGAGATGTAGAAATCGGGCCAGCCATTGCGGTCCAGATCGCCGACGGCGATACCCATCGAGAACATGGTTCCGGGTGGATTGGTGCCGATGCCGGAACTGGCACTCACGTCCTGAAAAGTCCCGTTGCCAAGGTTCTCGAAAAGGCGGTTGTCGGGATTGGGTGTCGTGCTTGGCGGGATCACGTATCCCACGCGATCATTGGAGACCATCAAATCGGCGTCGCCGTCGAGATCGTAATCCACAAATGAGGCCTGAAAACTGTAGCCGCCAGGGTCGCTCACGCCGAGCTGCGCGGCGACTTCCGCGAACGAGCCGTTCCCCAGGTTGTGATACAGGCGGCTATTGAGCGGTGAACCCGACCAGGCGTAATGGGCGAGATACAGGTCAACGTAACCATCGCCGTCGTAATCCCCCCAAGTCGCGCCACAGGCCGATCCGCCCGGAAGAATGCCGGCCGCCGTGGTCACATCCGTGAACTGGAAATTGCCGTCATTACGCATCAGGTAATGACTGGCGACAAAGCTGTTGGGGTAGATGATCTGCGGCATGAACACGTCCAGATCGCCGTCGTCATCGTAATCCGCGGCCGTCACCGACGAAGCCTTCACCAGCAGCGGCATCCCCGTGCTGCTACGCTCGATGAAGTGACCGGTCCCATCATTCTCGAAAACGCCGACGACTCCGTTGGAGCGGCCCACCAGCAAGAGGTCCGGATCGCCGTCACCATCCAGGTCGGCGAAGCAGGCCCCCTGACTGCCGCCGGCCATCCCGACCAGTTCCGGACTCAGATAAGCGGCCGAGTAATTGATCCCGCGCTGCAGCGCCTCCTCCGTAAATGGATCGATCGCCTGTGCCCTTGGCCCGAAATTCAGGACGGCAGCCAGCACGACGGAGCAGCGGATCGGCGACAGGTACATGTAGTTCCCCTCGTGAATCAAATCCGACTACGAACTGGTTAATCAGCGTACCGCCAGACACTTGGCAGGGCAACTGCCGCGGACGCGCAATCGGCCTTGCCTGACTCGGCGCTTCAGGAATCGCTTTAGTCCCATATCGTGCTGGCCGATCAATTATCCGGGCGGTGTGGCAAGCGGCCATGCTGCGCGAAATTGCGGCAGGCGGGAATGCTGACCTCGATCTCAACCCGGCGCGATATTCCGGTCTGTGAACCGCTGCTCGATGGGCGCGAGCGGGAATATGTGCTCGATTGCCTGGAAGGGAACTGGATCTCGTCGCAGGGCGAGTACCTCGAGCGTTTCGAACGCGCGTTTGCGGCGTTCTGCGGCGCGCGGTTCGGCGTGGCTTGCAGCAACGGCACGGTGGCGCTGCACCTGGCGCTGGAGGCCCTGGGCATCGGGCCCGGCGCTGAGGTCATCATTCCGGCGTTCACGCTGATCGTCTCGGCCAATATGGTCTGCCTGGCGGGTGCGACGCCGGTGCTGGTGGATGTAGAGCCGGACACGTGGTGCATCGATCCGCAACTCATCGAGGCCAAGATCACGCCGCGGACGCGGGCCATCATGACCGTACACATGTATGGTCATCCGTGCGACATGGATGCGATCAACGCGCTCGCGCGCCGGCATCGTCTGTTCGTGATTGAAGACGCGGCCGAAGCGCATGGGGCGACGTACCGCGGGCGGCGCGTGGGCGCCATCGGCGATGTCGGCGCGTTCAGCTTCTATGGCAACAAGATCATCACGACCGGCGAGGGCGGCATGCTCGTCACGAACGACGAGCGGATCGCCGAGCGGGCGGCGCTGCTGCGAAACCAGGCTTTCGAGGCAGAGCGCTTCGTGCATCGGCACGTTGGGTTCAATTACCGGATGACCAACATCCAGGCGGCCATCGGCTTGGCGCAGTGCGAACGGCTGCCTGAGAAGATCGAGCGGAAGATCGAGGTCGCGCGGATCTACGACGAGCTGCTAGGTGACGAGCACTCGATTACGCGGCCCGCGCAGCGCGACGGCTGCATGAACGTGTACTGGATGTACGGCATCCTCCTGAATAATTCGTTCGGGTGCAGCGCGCGCCAGGTGCGCGAGACACTGGCAGATCGCGGCGTGGAGACCCGGCCGTTCTTCGTGCCCATGCATCGCCAGCCGGTCTATCAGGGCAGCGACCCGCGCTGGCCGGACCTGCGCGGCGCGTATCCGGTGAGCGATGATCTGGCGCGGCGCGGGTTGTATCTGCCGTCGGGGCTGGGGCTGACGCGCGCGGATCAGGAATACGTAGTGGAGCAGCTTCTGGCTTGCCGATTGTGAGCCAGCGGCCGTTCGCGGGAAGGGATTTCCGCGAGGGCGGGTGCGAGAAGGGAGTCTCGCACCAGCAACGAAGGGATTCTCGCACCTGCGGTGACCCATGCGCATCGGAATCCATCCAGCTCTAAAGCCACAGGATGGCGGCATCTATCAATACACCGTCACGATGCTGCATGCGCTGCGCGACTGGACCGTGGGGGCGCTGGCCGGACATGCGCGCTGCGAGGACGAGTTCGTCGTTTTTGCGCATGATCCGGGCCACGAAGTGCTGCGAATCTTGAGCGGCCCGGCCTGGTCGATCCGAACTTTTCGGCCACCCTGGGCGCCGCACGGGCCTACGGACACCGGGCGGCCGCCCGATCCGACGCGCCCGCGCCGCCAGGATGACATGCGCCGCTGGCTGCTGGAATGCGG